>JBFRWC010000403.1:0-5789 GCA_051439365.1 Leptolyngbyaceae cyanobacterium | reverse complement strand
GGACTAAGGGGGGTCAAGCCGAGTTTTGGACTTCAAAATGAGATGTGTGTACACCGTAGCCCGTTTTGGGAGAGGGGCCGGGGGTGAGGGCGGATCGCCTGCATCGAACTCACGTTAACCCCATCTTTTAAGATCGTACTATCCCATCGTTTAGGATCAAGGATTAATGTTTACGAATTTCCACTTTGATCTGATTTCCCTGCTCTACACGGTTGTTAGCCTCAATGTGCTGTGGCGATTGAAACACAACTGGGTTGCGTTTTGGGATGATGTGGTGACTCCGGACGATCGCAACCTAGCCGATGGAATCGCCGTGTTCTTGCTGATTCCCATCGGAGTCTTCTTCCATGAACTGGGCCATGCGATCGCCACCTGGCAGATGGGGGGCACTGTGTTGGAGTTTCAATGGCGAATTTTCTGGGGTTATGTGGTCCCTGGCGGTGACTTTACCCTCCCCCAATGGTGGTGGATTGCCTTCAGCGGCAACCTAGTCTCAATTGTGCTGGGAGCGATCGCCATTCCCCTCTTCCAGCGGGTCAACCTCGCCATTCTGAAGGAAATGTTGCGGACCTTTGCACGAGTTGAATTAATCTATTCCTTGGTGTTGTACCCACTATTCTCCTTTGTGGGAGAGCGGGGAGACTGGCTCATTATTTACGATTTCCGTGCTCAACCCTATGCCCAGATCACCCTAGGATTGCATGTTCTGTTATTGATCGGGCTGTGGCGCGTGAATCGATGGCTCAACCAACCCCTACATCCCCCCGAAGCGTCTCCCTCTGCTGAACTATTGCAACAGTCCCCTGCTCGCTTTTATCGTAAAAAAGTGCGGTTTGGGTTATCCGTTTCCCACCCCAACTTACCACCTGCTTCCCCCACAGAGGCAAAATTGGAACCCTACTTGGATGCGCTGTATCAGCAACAGTGCCAGAAGTTAGAACAACACACTCAAAGAAAAGCCTCCTCCGCCCTCATCGAGACGTATTCCTTTAGCGTCTTTGTTATCGCCTCCGGATTACTGGCGTTTGGGCGGTTAGAAATGGTTCCCGATATCCTCAACAACATGCCCAAAACTGGAAATGTCCGGCGACTGGCCTTGGTTATCCCCGCCTTATTACCTTTGCCTGATACCATTGACCTGCTCACTCATCCCCAAGCCGCCCTAGACTGGTTAAATCATCACCGGGATCAACTGACTTGGGATGAAACGATGGAGAAATTTACTCTAAAGTCACCAAACCAAGAAAACAATCATGAAATTTGACATGAAATTTGACATGGAGTTGGAAACAATGGAATTTGAGACAGCAGCTCAGAAACGATGCCATGACAAGGTTGCTCAGTGGATGGATACCTTATTCTCAGACGTACCCTGGGAACCCTTGGATCAAGAACCAGGGTTTAGCCTGTTCATGGGGTCTGCCCTGGCTGAAGTCCACATCTATCCCTGGGGCGACGATGATAGTGTGGTCAACATCAGCTCCCTGGTAGTTTCTGGAGCGGACCTGAGCTGTGACCTCCAAACTTTTTTACTCCAGGAAAATGACCAACTCCGATTTGGGGCCTTTGCCCTGAATGAGGCGGGAGATGTGCTATTTCAGCATACAATCGTGGGATCGACCTGTGATCCCACCGAACTGGAAGCCTCCGTGCGGGAAGTGCTGGAAATTGCTGATGACTACGATGACAAGATTGTGGCGCGGTGGGGTGGTCAACGGGAACTCGATCGCACGCCCCAGAGCCTTTAAATGTCCGTTCCTTAACAATCCATCATCTGATTCATAAAGAAATCTGGGACTCTGGCTGAAACCGGGTCCATCTCGCTTTACCATACATCACGATAGCTTAGGCGCAGTCTGTGTGCCGTGCAAGCCAAGCCTATTAGATAAGGGAAAGTTATGGGAAAAGCAACCGGATTTATGGAGTATTTGCGAGAGGTGGCCTCGGATGTGTCACCTCTCGACCGTATCCGCAATTGGGATGAGTTTCATCTGCCCATGCCGGAAGAAAAACTACAGGATCAAGGGGCACGTTGCATGGATTGTGGCACCCCCTTTTGCCATACGGGGCTAGAAATTAGCCGGATGGCCAGTGGTTGTCCCATCAATAACCTCATTCCTGAATGGAACGATTTGGTCTACCGGGGACGGTGGCAAGATGCCCTAGAGCGGTTGCATAAAACGAATAACTTTCCTGAATTCACTGGGCGGGTATGTCCGGCTCCCTGTGAAGGGGCTTGTGTCTTAGGCATCACGAATCCGCCCGTGACGATTAAGAATATTGAGTATTCCATCGTTGAAAAAGGGTGGAAGGAAGGCTGGATCAGTCCCAATCCACCCCAGCAGCGCACGGGAAAGAAGGTGGCGATCGTGGGGTCGGGTCCGGCGGGGTTAGCGGCGGCGGACCAGTTGAATGCGGCGGGGCATTGGGTGACGGTGTACGAACGAGCCGATCGCCCTGGGGGATTGCTGATGTATGGCATTCCCAACATGAAACTGGACAAAGAGCAGGTGGTGTTGCGACGGTTGGATGTGCTCCGGGCGGAAGGGGTAACGTTCGTCTGCAATACGGAAATCGGCAAAGATATTCCGGCAGAAAAGTTGGTGCAGGATTTTGATGCGGTGGTGCTGTGTACTGGCTCCACCCGCCCCCGTAACTTGGAGATCCCAGGCCGGGAACTCCAGGGGATTCACTTTGCCATGGAGTTTTTGACGGGAAATACCCGTACCGTTCTCAATGGTAGCCCGACGGAAGACTACATTTCGGCGGCGGGGAAAGACGTGGTGATCATCGGCGGCGGAGACACGGGCACGGACTGCGTGGGGACATCCTTGCGCCATGGCTGCAAGAGTGTGACCCAGCTTGAAATTATGCCCAAGCCCCCCGAAACCCGTGCGGCGAATAATCCTTGGCCAGAGTGGCCCAAAATTTACCGGATGGACTACGGTCAAGAGGAAGCAACGGCGATGTATGGAAATGATCCTCGGACCTATTTGCAGACGGCCACGAACTTTGAGAGTGATGAAAACGGCCAGGTTAAAGCGGTTCACACCGTACAAATTGAGTGGCGGCAGGATGAGAACGGTCGCTTTGGTCCCCAGCCTGTAGCGGGAACGGAGAAGGTGATGCCAGCCCAACTGGTGCTATTGGCGATGGGCTTTTTGGGACCGGAGCAGCCGATTATTGATGCTTTGGGGCTGGAACAAGATGGTCGCAGCAACATGAAGGCGAATCATGGTGAGTTTGCCACCAGTGTTCCTGGGGTGTTTGCGGCGGGGGATTGCCGTCGGGGCCAAAGCCTGGTGGTGTGGGCGATTAATGAAGGTCGAGGGGTGGCACAAGCGTGCGATCGCTACCTCATGGGTTATTCCAATTTGCCTTAGTCGCCTGCGAGTCTAGGGTTAACGCAACGTGGCGGTGGTTGTCCCCATCGTCACGTTTCTGGTTGAGCGATTTTTAGGGGCGATCGCTCAACATCCTTCCAGAAGAAGCGATCGCCCAGTCCCTCGCCGTTAAGAATTTCGCCCCGCCCCACTCCCCCACTCCTTAAACGGGGTCTGGGCAAGCACGGGGGCATTGCCCCAACGCTCCAACTCCCCCACTCCCCCACTCCTTAAACGGGGTCTGGGGCAAGCACGGGGGCATTGCCCCAACGCTCCAACTCGCTAACTCCCCAACCCACCCACCCACCCGCATACCCTCCCCCCTCCCAGATATATATAATTTCAAACGAGTCTACAAATGGAGAAGATTGCCCCATGCGTCGGTATCACATTCGGTTGATGGTTTCAGTGTTGGTGTCCCTGAGTGCGATCGCTTGGATTGGGGAGAGTGGACAGGTGGTGATGGCTCAGTCTGAGGCTGGGGCGATCGCGCAACGCCACTCCGCCAGGAGTATCGCCTAACTGTCCAGATCATCTAGCCAAAACGGTGGGCGTTAGCGTATATCCGTAAGGCTGCACGGATTGTGGTTTTATCGCATATTTGTCCCATTCAAAGTCAATGTCAATCTGTATCTCTGAACAGGTTTAACAGATTGCGACGGGCATCAACAATACGAATAATTTCGATAGAATCAAGCGATATCCGATAGAAAATAATGTAGTTCTGCTCCAGCAGACCTCGAATTTGGGGATGGAGATGTGGATAGGGTTTACCCAGCTTGGGAAAACGAGTTAGGGACTGAAATCGCTGATTAAATTTTTGAAACAGCCGCTCTCCTGCATCAACGTTGCGTTCTAGAAAGTATTCAGAAATGGCATCTAGGTCGGCGATCGCTGACGGGGCTAGAATAAAATTCATTCGTATTAACCATGACGGGCTTGTTGGAATCGTTGTAGAAGACGATCCATCACCTCTGCACCGTCTACGCCCTCACCTCGTTCTATTTCGTCCAACCCGACCTGAATTTTTTGTTGGGTCTCTTTTAACCAAGCGATCGACTCTGAATCAAGAAACTGTAGGAGTTCTAAAGCCACATCAATGACTTCTTCAGCACTGGCATATTGACCTGTGACCACTTGGCTTTGCACAATTTGCTCTTGTGCTGATGTTAGTTCTATCATGGCAACGCTTAATGAAGTCGGGTTTCTACGCCTAATTATAGCTTGAGTTCTGTTCATGGCTTTTCGTCATTAGTCCCAACGCTTACAGTAAGGTTACATAAGCACTCCAACACCCCAATACCCTCCTCACGTCTCACCTCAACTCCTCACTCAAAATTCAAAATTCAAAACTCACTCACTCACTCCTTAAACGGGGTCTGGGTCAAGCACGGGGGCATTGCCCCAACGCTCCAGCACCAAAACGCCCCAATGCCCCAACTCCAAAACGCCCCAACTCCAAAATCCAAAACGCCCCAACTCCAAAATCCAAAATCCAAAATCCAAAATCATGAATAAGCTCCTCCTCCCCAGAGCTATAGAATATCGAAGAGATTGATAGCAGGAGAAGAGTGCCCCATGCGTCGGTATCACGTTCGGTTGATGGTTTCGGTATTGGTGTCCCTGAGTGCTGTTGCTTGGGCTGGGGAGAGTGGACGGGTGGTGATGGCTCGATCTATGGTAGCGCAGGCTGATGCAGAAGCGTTGTTGGAAGAAGGCGATCGCCTTTATGAAAGGGGGTTACAGCTATTTCAAGGTGGCCAATTGGATGAGGCACTTCAATCTTGGCAGCAAGCATTAGAACTATATCGAGATTCCAGGGTTCGCACCACATTTCCTCAAAGGGTTCGCAAATGGGAAGGGTACACTTTAGGATATTTGGGTAACGCCTATCGTGCCCTAGGAGAATATCAGCGATCCATTGACCTTTTGGAAGAATCACTAACGATTACTCGCGAAATACGTGATCGCATCGGAGAAGGGGTTACGCTAGGAAATTTAGGAGTTGTTTACTCTATTCTGGGTCAACATCTTCAAGCTATTGACCTTTTTGAACAACAACTTACGCTTGCCCGTGAAGTTGACGATCTCGCTAGTGAAGGGGCTGCGCTGGGAAATCTTAGTATCGTCTACAGCGATCTGGAGGATATCCTCAGGCTATCAACCTCTCTAGGCAGCATTTTGTTATCGCTAGAAATATTGGCGATCCTATAGGAGGAGGGAATGCCTTGGGGACTCTAGGCAGCATATACATTCGTCTAGGTCAATATCCTCAAGCCATTGACATCTTAGAGCAACGTTTGGCGATCTCTCGTTCTATCGGTGACCGCTTTTGAGAAATGAATGCTTTAGCAAAGTTTAGTATTGCCATCGGTCTTCTGGTAAAATATCTGTTTGCTATCGACG
>JBFRWC010000402.1:0-6520 GCA_051439365.1 Leptolyngbyaceae cyanobacterium | reverse complement strand
ATTTTTATGTGCGTGGCTCACCCCCGCCCGGGGGGGGTATCCCCCACCAAAATACGCAAACTAAAATAGTTTTAGCTTATCGAATAGTAATGCGTGTTTGATCAATGCTCGTTGTTTTTGGCAGCTTAGGCGATCGCCCGTAGCATATTACAATACCAGCAACGCCGTTAGGATTTCGAGCCTAGTCGGCAAGCTCACTATTTTGCCATCTGACCGCATTACCCTTACATGCCATCGCTGTCTTGCCCTAACTCACGCACCATTAAATCCCTGAGTATTTTCATTATTTTGGCGATCATCGGTATTTCTTACCGAGGTCTTGCCCCCCAATTTTCTCCATTTCTGAATTCAGACTTTGCCATCCATATTTTGATGGCCCACGACTTGCAGCTTCCCGCTGACCTGTACTATTGGGGCCAGGATCGGCTCGGCAGTTTGGTGCCTATCCTCAGCCACTTTGCCCTTAAGATCCTTCCTCTAGCTCCGGTAGAAATGGTGGGGATTGTCAACTATGGGACGGTATTGGTAGCCTACCTCTGTTTTGCTAGTTTTTTGCGAGATGGAGTGTCTTGGGTTTTGCTCGCTGCCGCTTGGTTTCTCCCCTTGCGCCTGTATGTGGAATTTTTAGAAATCGGTCCCCCTTATGCAGCCCAATTTGCTTGTTTGGGTTTAGCAACCGTGGGAATGCGCTGGCTATTGTGCCGCTGGTCGCTGGGTTCTTCCTGGCAACGCCGCCTGGTGATCGCGCTAACAATCTTTAGCATGACTGCTAGCCTGTGGATGTCAACATTCTCCATCATCTACTTGATGGTAGGACTCGGGGCGATCGCCCACCACATCTGGTTCAGCTTGTCAGCCAAACAGCGTCAGGCCAACTATTCTTGGGGGATAGCAGATGGCGTCACGGTGGGAATCGCTGGTGTGATCGGCATCGGGTTTCTTAGACTCGCAAAAGCCTCTGCTGCCAACTCCCACGATTACCTCGAATTTAATACCTTGGCCCAGTTCTTGGATTACACCAGTCGGATGGGCCAAAGCTTTATCCGTACTCTTCGCTTTGATGGACTTGGCCTTTGGATTTCCATCGCTACGTGGTTGATGAGTGGCGTTGTTCTGTATAGCCTGTATCTCCTCTCCCACCATCGCCGTGCCATCTTGTCCCCATTTGCCACATCACATACAGATGCGGTTGATGACCCTGACCCTGACCAGGTAACAACACAATGCCTCACCAAGGCCCAAGATCAGTCCCCCAGTCATCCTCTCCCTCCCCTTCTACAATCGCTGTCGCCGATTCCTCCCAAGCTCTGGTTAGGGAGTTGGGGGCTTGCCAATGGGTTGGGGATGATAGCGCTGCTCCTAGCCCACTGGGTTTATCAACCCGACCACATTCCCCAACGTTATTTTGTGGTGATTTACGTATTGGGATGGCTCACCATCCTATTTTTGGGTGAACAAGTTCCCAAGCGATCGCGCCTCATTTTGTGGGCCTTGCTGTTGCCCCTAGCCATTGCAAACATGATGAGTTTGCCCCCACGGGCATTCGCTAGCCAGTATCGACCTCGGATTGAATATTTAGCGGAATTACAGGCCCTAGCCCCAGCCAGTTTTATTGGTAACTATTGGCATTCCTACGTGTTGTGTAGTGCCAATCCTCAAGCATTTGACTGCACGTCCCGAGATCCTCGTGGGAAAAAGCGTTGTCCCAGGGGCGATGGGCAACCTTACAAAGTAAGATATCAAATTAGTTCGATTGTTCGCTGTGAACGCTGTGTCGAAAAAGTTCTCAACGCTCCCACAATTTATTTGGTCAAACAGAAGTGGCTCAATCGCTTTCCTGAACGGATTGAACAATTCGGCTATTGCTTGGAGCGTACAGGTCAACCGTTTAAGGTTGCGAACCACAGGATAGCCCCATACCGAAAGTTAGAGTGACTACGGCCTGCTTGCGCAGGCACGGTTATTAATTATTGTTGGCGATCGCAAACAGCGATAACCCCACAGGTGGCTTAACGGCAGACTCAATTGCCTGCAATAGAGGAACGACCTTATCAAACATGCCGACTTGACTAGAGGGCGGTGTTGACCGCTTCAACAGTGACCCGTTAAGCCACCATCCTGGAATGCCTGCAATGTTGAAATACCATAGACGACTTTGCCCAAAACCAGCTTGCTTTAATGCAGCATCTAATGTTTGCCGAGAGTAGCGGCGATGGTGCCCGATGACTTCGTCCATTGTGCCATACAGGCTCTGCAATGCTGGCACCTTGATAATCAGAAACCCATTGGGGTTAAGTGACTGTTTGAGTTGCCTCAAGGTCGTGATATCGTCCTCAATATGTTCAAGGACATCCAGCATCACAATACTGTCAAAAGACTGTTGTTCCGAAAGCTGAGTCGCATCGGCTTGCAGTACTTCGATGTTGGGATAATGGCGTAAGCGGTGTTTGGTATGCTGAACATAACTTGACTCTAAATCGAGGGCAGTCAGATGTTGGCTCTGTTGAGCCAGCAGTTCAGAAAAGTTGCCCGTACCGCACCCCACTTCGAGAGTGCGATCGCCCAACCAGGGTCGAAACTGCGAAAATATCCAGTTGTTATAACTACTTGCCACTTGTAGATTATTTAACCAGTAAGTCTGTGCCGTTGCCTCCATGACTTCCCCCTTTGGCAAGCTTTTATTTGAGCAAATGATTAGGTGATTCCTAGAAAAGTTCTTCCCGACTACACCCACCCGCGAATCAATTGTGGGCTAATCGGTAAAATCTATTGAAATGGGTTGGGTACCCAGTCAGAGCGGAGATGGTTCTTTAAGGTAGGATTAACTCCTATTAGCCTGTGCTTCAGCTACGGGTACCCCACTTCCCTAAAATGTGGGATATTTTCCTTCATAACCATCTCCTGACTCTGGCGATCGCCTTAGCCCTGTACCCAGAACTTGAGAATGTACCAAAGCGCTTTTACCCCATCTTTCCCGTTAATCTTTTTGCCCTCTTCATAGGAACGCCCGTAGTAGGATATCCCCGTTTCGTACATGCGCCAGCGGCGCTTGGAGCGAGCTACCTTCATGGTGAACTCAACCTCAAAGCCAAAGTCGTTACAGGTGAGAACCATGCCATCCAGGACTTCTCGGCGAAACATCTTGTAGCAGACTTCGATATCGCTCAGGGTGGTATTACAGGTGAGATCGACAAAGGCCGAAATGACCTTATTGCCTAGGAGGTGATGGAAATAAAGCACCCGGTGGGGATCGCCGTAAAATCGAGACCCGTAAACCACATCGGCTTTACCTTCCGCAATTAAGCGCCACATTTTGGCCCAGTCTTGGGGATCATACTCCAGGTCGGCATCTTGGATCACAATCACATCACCACTAGCTTCGCTAAAGCCTGTACGTAAGGCCGCCCCTTTCCCTTGGTTGCGCCGATGAAAGACCACTTTGACCGCTACGGGAGCACGATCAGCCACGGCGATCGCCACCGGTTGTTGCACAAGAGAAGTCGGATCATCCGCCGTAACAATAGGATGATCAGGGGGCAATGTCTTGGTCACTGGAGCTTCGGTAGGATCACCAAAGGTATCAATCAGCCAATCACGGGTTCCATCCTTCGACCCATCATCGACTAAAACAATTTCCTTCTGGACATTGGGGATGGCTTGAACCACCTTGGTCAGCATCGTATCTATTGTATGGATCTCGTTGTACACCGGGATAACAATTGATAGCTTCAAGCCCATGTGGTCTTTCTCCAAATGTTGACAAAAATTAAGAAAATTAGGGGTAGTATACCGTGAACTGGCGTGAACTGGGGCGATCTCGCTGAGATCATCTTTTCAGATTCCAAGGACGTTTTCCCCATCGTTTGCGTATGTTCCGGCATACTTTATCCATTTCCTAATCGTTTGCGTATGTTCCGGCAGATCTTATCCATCCTGGTTGTGGCCTGCCTTGTGGGAAAAACGTCGGGTTGGCGATCGCTGCCTATTGTTGTCTGGCTCTCACCTGTTTGGTGGTTACTGGCATTCCTACATGCTGTGTAGCGCTAACTCTGAGCTTTTTGACTGTACTCCCTACGACAAACAAGGCGAAATCGGTTGTCCAGAGGGCATAGATAACCCACCTTCCCCGCTAGTGCAAGTTGGTTCAACGGTGAGGTGCGATCGCTGTGTAGAACAAGTCCTCAATTCACCCACTATTTACCTGGTTAAACAAGATTGGCTAGAGCAATTTCCCAGACGAATTGAACAATTTGGCTATTGTTTGGAGCGATCGGGCCGGCCCCTCAAAGTAGCCCGTTACCGCATTGCCCCCTATCGCAAGCTAGAGTAGCAGGTATGGGTGTCCCCAAAACTTACTTTTGGCCACCTACCACCAGAATAACTCCGGTCATAATCAAGGCGATTCCCACTAGCCGACTGATGGGAATTGCTTCTTTGAAGAATACGGCACCGATGATAATGGAGGCAACGTAGGCCAGAGAAATACATGGACCCGCCACACTGAGGGGGACTCTGGCCAAGAGGAGAATGTAGGCGATCGCTCCAAAGCCATAGCAAGATAGGCCAACCCATAGGTCAGGGATGAGCAAACTGCCGATTAAGCGACCCGTGAATCCTGATGCTTCCACCAGCGCCAGCTTTCCTGCTCCTGATTTGAGGAAAAATTGCCCGATGGCATTGGTCAATACAGATACCAGCAGCAGCACAATACTTGTCAATCCCATCCCCATTCCTCTCTGTTGGCGATCGCCCTTGTCATCAGCATTGTCCAGCTTATCCTGAATTCGCTAGAATCTGATCCAATTCATGGACTAGGAAATCTTCAAAATCCTCACGGGCATCCGCTGTATTCACGAAGAGTCCATCACTTTCGTATTCAGTGGTATGCCAAATCTATTCGTAGCCCAGAATCGGGTAGATTCTCAGTTCGGATCAGAGTTGATTGATCGATGCTGGAGCCGCCATAGTATTTCATCCATCTGCATCCATAGGGGCCAATGCTGGGTTGTGTTCGCTCCTATGGTAATCTCCTCAGATGCTATATCAGATACTTACAAACATCATCTACTTTCGGTTTCACTGATTCCATTTTCTTGCCGTTATCATATTCAAATGTTCCCTGGTAAAAGCCATCGGAGGCATTGAGAGCGTTAGATAAAACGGTCTTATAATTTTGAATCGAGTTGTCCAACATTCAACAAAATCATAGCCTTCATGTGGCACGATGTTGCCGGAATATTGAGCAGGGTGATCTTTATCAAATGCGTTGTAGGCTTGGATACTGGCATCGGCTAGAAGCAGCGCTTTGTCTCGGTCAACATCGCTGTTTTCTAAGTATGTAATGTGATTAGAAGACATTGTGGTAGGTTCTCGTATTGAGGAAGAGTAGAAATAGAAGCGATCGCATCATACTAATCGCATCATACTAATCGCATCACATAATTTCAGGTGGAAGCCTATCAAGTTTGCCAGTTTGAATCAAGCTTTTGTTAATTTTACTGAAGACAATCAAGGCTAAAATTCTGGCCCAATTCAGCCCCAAGGGTGGAGCTATCAGAATAGTCCCAATCAGAGTAGCAATAGGATCAAGAGACTATTGTCATTCTCCTCGTAACAGATCCATTACTACCGGATCAGTAAAGTCAGAAATGACAACATTGGCCCCCAAAGCTTGTAGGTCTTCCGGTGCCTGTGTGGAAGCCACTCCCACTGTGAAAACCCCTGCTTTCACACCAGCCGTCACCCCCGTGGGGGAATCTTCAAATACGATCGCCTGATCTGCTGCTACCCCTAAGTTCTCTAATGCAGTGAGGTATGGCAAGGGATGAGGCTTGGCGAACTCAACTTCTTCCCCAATTATCACTAAGGGAAAGCGATGCGCTACCTTAATGGCTTCTAGCATAAACAACGCATTCTGACGGGGAGCGTTGGTCACGACCGCTTTCTTCAGGTTCTGGGCTTCAATCCAATCTAGCACCGACAACACCCCTGGTAACGGCACCAACACTTCCCCGGCCCGATTGCGGAATTCGGCTTCTTTTTCAACTCCAAGGGCGATCGCCTCCTCTAGGGACATCTGGGGCAAAATCTCCACTAGAATATCCTGATTCAAGCGTCCACTAAACTTTTGATCGTAGAATTCTCGATCGATGTCTAAATCGTAATTCAGCAAAAACTCACGCCAAATCTGAAAGTGGAGGGCATCGGTATTGGTTAATGTCCCATCCAAATCAAACAAGATTGCTTCAGGAGTAACCTGGGGAACCGCCTGATGTTCAGCCCCATCCTTAGCCGAAGGTCGATCCATTCCACCCCCACATCGCTCCCGGAGAATCAACAAAATCAATGTAGGTACGGTTCTTAGGAACTCCCAACGCAGCGGCAATCTGGTCACAAAAGTCTTGGCTCATGGCCTTGGTTTTGGCCCCGCCCATGGTGCCCACACTCTTGATTTCAATTAGACAGGACGACTCAGTGGTCCCTGCAAAAGTCATGATCTTATCCGCTTCAAAGGAAGTCA
>JBFRWC010000401.1:0-3418 GCA_051439365.1 Leptolyngbyaceae cyanobacterium | reverse complement strand
CAAAATACGCAAACTAAAATAGTTTTAGCTTACCACTCACTAGATTATGACCGACCAGATACTATCCAGTAACACTCTCAGCCTGTCTTCAAATGAGGATTAATCATTATCGTTTCGCTATCACTCTGGTAGTATAGTAGCTGTACAACAAGGAATCCAAACAACAAGGAATCCAATGCCATGTGGAAGTGGCAGAATGTTTACGATCCTGACTTAGATAAGGTCTTTCATCTCTCTACCGCCGATCTGGTTTTTGTCCGTGCAACAGCAGATCAGTTCTGGGCGATGTTCACATTTTGGAGGAGTTTCAACCCATGCCAGATTCTGTCCCCGCGACCCCAAAAACCAAGTCTCGCAAGCGCTATACCGTCGGCTTTTGGGAGGACGATCGGGACCGATTGGAGACGATTTTGGAATCGATCGCTCCCGATAACAATCCCCAATTCCCTACGGCAAAGTCGGATCGATTATCTCTGATGCTGGATTGGGTTGAAGGCCAACTGGTGGAGCCACAACCCCAGGCAAGTCCTGATATTACTCAGCGATTGGAGGACCAAGCACGGGCGATCGCTTCCTTATCGGGCCACATTACTCAGCTCTCCCAACAACTGGCCCAGCAACTCACCCATCCGGAGTTAGTCGCCCACATTGAACAGTTGGAACAGCACAATCAACAGCTAACGCAGGAACGCGATCAGCTTCAGGAAAAATTCACGGGCATCTATCAAACCTTGGGCCTCACGCCGCCCCAATCATCCACTCCGGTGCCGGAATCAGCAGCAGTGGTTCCGGCTGCAACGTCTGTTCCAACCCCTGAGCCGACCGGGGTAGAGTCCATCCAAACCAAAGGATCACCCTCGCCTAAAACATCCCCATCTGATCCCTCCTCATCAGAGATATCCTCGCCCAAACCATCTAAAACACCCTCGCCCAAACCATCTAAAACACCCTCGTCGAAACCACCTAAACCATCTGCGTCTAAATCATCTAAAACACGCTCGTCTAAATCATCTAAACCATCTGCGTCGAAACCATCTAAAACACCCTCGTCTAAAACATCCTCATCTAAAATATCCCAGCCTCAATCCCCTCCAGAAGTGGCCTCAACCTATGGCCTTGACCCGGATATTGTTCGAGCCATTCAGACCATCATGGACCACAACGATCGGGTCGCTCAGTCCCATGATGATAAATGGGTGATCGCGGTCAATCCTCTCCAACAACTCTTGAGTACCATCGGCAAGGGCACCAATACCAAAATCATGAAAGCGCTTAAACAACTGAGACCAGACATTGATGCCCACCATCACAAACATGGTCTCAGTCAACGGCACAACAAGTGCCACACGGGGCAAGCCATCTCTGATTTCATCAAACTCTAGCGAGTTCCCACTTGCGATCGCTCAAGCTCCTAGAATAGTCCAGTGAGCACGGCCCCAGAAGATCGATAGAGCCGATAAATTTCTACACCGGGCCGAAATGGTTCCCAAGGCAGTTGATTCGGGGTTTGGGCTAGGGCCAACAAATCTGGAAAGACTAGGGGGGGTGGTTGATTAGTGTCCGGCCATGCGTTGGCCGATGGTACGGATGTCTGCATGGGCAATCTCGCTTTCGTAGGTAAACTTGCCGTCACTGATCACAATAATACGATCGCTCAACACGAGCAACTCGTCTAAATCTTCGCTCACCAGCAACACGGCCACGCCTCGATTACGGGCATCCACAATCGCTCTGTGAATGAAATCCACGGCGGCAAAATCTAGCCCAAAGCAAGGGTTGGCGGCAATCAAAAGCTTGACCGATTCCGAGGACAACTCACGGGCTAGGACTGTGCGCTGCACATTTCCCCCGGAGAGGGAACTGATGGGGGTTTCAGTAGAAGGGGTTTTGACCGAGAAGGTTTGCACTAGGTTCTGGGCCATTTCCCGAATCGCCTTGAGAATCAGCAGCCAGCCCCATTGTGCTTGGGGGGGACGATCAAAGGTGCGCAGGGCCATATTTTCGGCCACGGACATGGTGGGAACACAGGCATTCCGCAGCGGTTCTTCCGGTAATGCATAGACTTGGTGGCGGAACATTTCGGCGCGGGTGGCGGTGTAGGGGTCGCCGTTGACGGTGAGACTGCCGGAGGTGGGCGATCGCTGTCCGGCCAATACCTCGACAAATTCCCGCTGACCGTTGCCGGAAACCCCAGCAATCCCAACAATTTCGCCACTGTGGACGGTCAGATCTAACCCTTGTAGTGCCAGTAGGCCATTGTCATGGTTGGCGTGTAAATCCGTCACCTGAAGGACGGGAATGCGGGACTCCACAGCAGTCTTGTCCATGGACGAAGATTTTCGCTCCTTGCCCAACATCATCTCAGCCATCGCATCCACGGACAGCTCCGCCACCGAACCCTGGCCTGCCAACTCGCCCTTCCGCAAAATTGTTACCTCATCAGCAAAGGCGTTGACTTCTCGGAATTTGTGGGTAATCAGCAACACGCTTAGTTGCCCCTTGGTGACATCCTCTCGCAACAGCCCCAGTACTTCATCGGCTTCGTCAGGAGTCAAGACGGACGTCGGTTCATCCAACACCAGCACCCGGCTTTCCAGGTAGAGTTGTTTGAGGATTTCGAGCTTCTGCTTTTGCCCTGCGGCGAGTTGCGCTACCGGGGTGTTCAGATCGACATGAAAGGGCGATCGCGCCATAAAGTCTTTCAATTCGGCATATTCCCGCTTCCAGTTAATCACTGGGGGTTGATTGTAGCGGGACAATACCAAATTTTCTGCCACCGTCATCGCTGGCACCGAGGTGAAATGCTGGTACACCATACCAATGCCATGGGCGTGAGCATCCTTAGGACTGCGAATCACTTGGGGTTGTCCGTCAATCAAAATTTTGCCCCCGGTGGGTTTGTAAAAGCCCATGACGCACTTCACCAGGGTACTTTTCCCTGCGCCATTTTCCCCCAGCAAGGCATGGATCGTTCCTGGTTTCAGAGTGAGAGAGACCTGATCCAATGCCATGAAGCTCCCAAACCGCTTAGTCATATCGACAACCTCTAGCTGAGGTGGTAACGCTGAGTTTGCTGTTAGAGGAAACAGTAGATTGGGATTATTGGCGGAATCTTGGGAGGTAGACTGTAAAGAGGGCATGGGGTCCATAGGCTGGGATCATTTAGAGATTAGTTAGAGATTAAGCATCAGGCAGAAAACATCGTACTCATCGTAGATTAAAACTCACCCGCAAATGAATGATGGGCTAACAGGGAGAACCCATTGAAATGGGTTAATGCCAGGTTAAATCCTGGTTGACTGACAAAAATTGGGGCTTGGGCGCGGAAACCGCTCCCCTACAAGGGATTGGGACAATGTAGGGGGCAGGTCTCCTGACCCAAGGCAGGGACAAGGTTTTAGGCAGTTTTGTCAGTCAA
>JBFRWC010000400.1:0-3285 GCA_051439365.1 Leptolyngbyaceae cyanobacterium | reverse complement strand
AGCGGTGATCAAGGCCAATATCCTCGTTTGTTAGGGGATGTGAATGGTGATGGCTTGCTGGACATTGTTCGATTTACCGGAGATGGAGTGTTTACCGCCTTGGCAATCAATACTGCCCCAGAGTGTCCTCCAGAAGGTATCACTATCACAGGTGATCCTAATGACAACGTCCTCCAAGGGGGCCAAGGTAATGACATTTTCATCGGCAACGGGGGCAACGATACCTTTGTTTTCCGGCGGGGTGACGGCACCGACACCATCACCGATTTTGACGGTTTAGGCAAGGGCGGCAATGGCAAGCTACCACTTCCAGAAGTGATCGCAGAAGTGGATATCCTCCAATTCCAAGGAGAAGGACTCACTGCCGCTAACCTGTTACTTGACCAACAGGGGAACGATCTTCACATCAGCTTTGCAGGCATTGATGATGTCAGCGTCATTCTCCAAAACTTTGACCAAGATTTCCTGGAAAATCACGAATACACCACCCCTGGACAACCCGATCGTGCCCTGGGTAATATCCAATTCGCGGGTCAAACCACCGTCACCAATACCATCGATGTGATTGGCTCCAAGCAACATCAAGTGGATACGGTGCTAAACCCCAATGTTGCTACTTTCCACACTGATGGTGATAACGACATTCAGGGTTTTGATGCCAATGCCGATTTTGATGGCATCTCTAACGATATCATTAACACCCAAGATGGCAACGATATCCTCCGAGGTCTCGCAGGCAACGACATCCTCCGGGGCGGAGATGGCAACGATATCCTCGTGGGCGGAGATGGCAACGACCAATTGACTGGGGGTTCCGGTGCCGATCGCTTCCAGTTTGACACCATCACAGAAGGCATCGACACCATCAAGGACTTTGATAGAACAGAGAGCGATCGCCTCGTCCTTTCCACCAACGGATTTAATAGCGATCTGGTTACGGGCATCCTGAATGAGAGTCAGTTTAGTGTGGGGAGTGCTGCGGTGAGAGAGAGCGATCGCCTCATCTACAACTCCAGCACAGGCCAGATCTTCTTTGATCCTGATGGCACAGGGACCACCACCCAAGTTCAAATTGCCCAATTGAATGGCATACCCAACTTCAGCCATGCAGACATACTAATTGCTGCATAAAAAAAGTTACGATCTGGCACCCAGCCTCCGGCTGGGTGTATCTGGAGAGTCGCCCCAGATCTATCTATCATCTGGGCCATTTCAATGATTTTGAACCCGTCCCATCATTGGGTATAGCCCAACAATGAGACGATGATGAAAAATTACGCCCATGCGCTCAACCCAGCTAAACTGCCAGAGTTTTGACCTCTGACATTTCATGTGCCAAATATGCGCCAGTTGAGAAGTAGACAGGTGCAGGTAAGCTGATTGCCATTTAATTTGCGTGGCTGAATCCCGCCGCTGGCGGGGTTCAGCCACCAAAATACGCAAACTAAAATAGTTTTAGCTTACAAGTAGATATGTACAATAGTGCGTTTATTTTACCCAGTAGCTGAAACCGTTGCCAGATATAGCAAAACCCCCCAAACATGGGAGGTTTTAGCCTATCGGAGCGGCGGGATTTGAACCCACGACCCCCACTACCCCAAAGTGGTGCGCTACCAAGCTGCGCTACGCCCCGTACTTGTGCTTAACCAGCATAGCACAATCACCTGATATCTTGGAATGTAGTATCAGTTTTTTGGTACTCTACAGTCGTCCGCAAGTCTTTGGCTTGCTCAACTGTTCAACCCCCTCAGCAACGATGAGGATTCGACATCATGGATTTCTTCGACCGCGTCATCCAACGTGTAGTTTGGCAACCGATTGAACAGTGGCTGCTACATCACCCCGTGGCGAATTGGTTTATTCTTCATCCCTTGGTGCTGGTCCTAGCTGGGTTTGCCACGGTGTTACTCCTCGCGGGTTTGTTGGGAGCGATCGCTCAACTCACGGAAAACCTCTGGATACGTCTTTTACGCCTGCCGTTCCAACTGATTTGGAGTCTAGTGCGAGGTACGGTAAATGTCACCAAGGTGGTAATCGGGCGACCCACTCCAGCCCTAGCTGAATTACCGGAACAGCAGGAAGACGTGCGATCGCCCCAACAAGAATTAAACGACCTGCTCAGCCGTCTTGAGGTGGTTAAGCAAGAGGAGGCGGAACTGATGCAGCAAATCAAAAGCCTGGTGCAACAGCAATTCCCGTCAGATTCCCACTAGTCTCGGAAACAGTGGGGGCGATCGCGCCCCAAAACTGAAAAACCCCAGCACGATGGCTGGGGTTAAAATCCTATCTAATCGCAAAAAGCGTGCAGGTGGCCTAGTGGCCGTTGCCTAATATAAGCAGTCTAAGATAAAACGGTCCAATATAAAGCGGACCTTGAACTATAAGTGAGCTTTTGTACTGGCTAGCAGCGATGAACTGTTAACCGAAACAGGCGAGTAGCTGTTAACCATCGACCTGTATACAGTGTACTGTCTCACTGATGAAGTCCGAATAAGTCATCGATGAAGTTTCCGCAAAGAAACCCTCAATACTCCTAGGGTACTGACGGGGAGAGGCTTTTAGCTTCAGTATATTCCCCTAGATTCTCAATTAGACTGCATTAATGTATATTCAGCTACAAATTGAACTGTCCGGGGAATTGACATAGCCATGAGCAGTCCCTTAAAGAGTTGCAATCACAGATCTCTATGCCTTTACTAAGTTCAGGCTAAACGTCCATATCTTCGCTGGCCAAAACAGCCGAAACTCATAATACTGCTCTCATCTATCAAATGAGGTGCAGCTATGAATTTCAGCTTTCAAGGAGTGCGATCGCCCTACTCCCTCACCCCCAACCAATCCCATTTACAACTCGCCAAAGTTGAGGTGGCAATTTATCCCAGTGAGGCGGGTCAAGTCCTATATCGGGGATGTTACTGGATGGCTCAGTTTTTTGATCCCCGTTGTCAGGTGATTGTGAACAAGGGAGAGCGGGTTTGGGTTGTGGGGGGCGATCGCCTACCCCTATTGGTGATGCCGTTGACAGGTGTTTCCCTTGATGGAAAGCAGAACGGGTAAGTTCTTGCAGAGCAGGGCCGAACAGCGAATGATTACACCGGGAAGTCTACTCGCATGGGCGGAATTGAAATGACTTGATGGGCACCCACTCTGATTCTGATGATGCCATGTCCGCCGGGACGAGGGTCGATCGCTTCATAGCCCACACGCACCCCCGTATCAGAGTAATCATTGGGATAAGGCATAGAACTGCTAGTTGCCCAAGACTGCTGAAAGTTATTACTAAAT
>JBFRWC010000399.1:0-24299 GCA_051439365.1 Leptolyngbyaceae cyanobacterium | reverse complement strand
AGAGACAGTCCCTAAACCATAATGGGCAGCATATTTTTCCTTACGTCCCCTATCAAAACGAAGGTGGGATTCTCATCTTTAATAACGCTCACGTGCGGTGCGACGAGGTTCCTTATTGGAGCGGTTCTTTGCTTTTTCAGCACTCTTTTTCAGCGCCCGTAGCCGATCCTCATAACGTCGCCGTTCTTTACGCTTGGTCGATTGCTCAATCAAGAACCGCAGCGCACTGCCCAGACTCTTGTAAGCATTGGGCAACGTGTAGCCAAATCGGGTGGCGAGGGCGATCGCTTTCTCATCCGCTTCCTTCGCTTCCTTCAGCGTTTTCATCGGGTTGTTCCGCTGGTACAGTCGGAAACCCGACACCCCACACAAGGCCAAAGCCAGTAAGAGCAGAAGGCCATCCTGAACCCATAGCTCACCAACCGCTCCCCCCAAGCCAATGGCAAGGGCCGCCATTTCCCAGCCGTCTTTGGGAATCGTGTCGTTTTGGACCCGTGCCACTTCATGCCAAAACAGCATATTGCGCTGGTCTAGGGCCAATTGTTCCCACTGCACTAGGTCAATTTGAATTTCCACTTGGTCACGGCCCAGTTCTTCAGAGGTGATCAAGGTTGGATTCACCGCCGTTGCACCCTCAACCGTCACCCAACTTTTTAATTCGGGGGGTAACAACGTCTTAAGCCGTCGTAGTTCACTCAAATCCGATCGGGCTGTGGAGGTTGCAAATGAGGTCATAAATGAAATCCTAGGAACAAAAACAGCGTTAACAAGATTAAGATAGGGGCACTAGGGATCTAAATCAAGTATAGCGATCGCTGAGCTACCTGGTTGGTCGGCTTTCTGCACCTGCATCGCGAGCCAACGTTCCTACCCTCTTAACTAACCCTGATTTGACGTGGGGGAATCTCTAGCTTGAGCGAAACGGCTACTTAAGCGCATCCTTGAGCGCCGTCCGGGCCGCTAGCTGGTTACGTGTGGTTGTTAAAATTTTAGCTTCCCGCTCCAATCGTTCCACCGTCTGCTGCATCTCTAGCAGGGCTTGCTGCTCATCGGCTACACCATACAAATTTTGGGCGACCCAATAGGACAAATCTAAGGGACTACTGGGAACGTCTTCAGGTAATTCAATCTCTTGGCCAGTCAGTTTACTCGAAAGGTGAACCACGTCTTGGAGAGCTTGACTCACTTCGGTGGCCAAACCGCTTAGGTCTTGGTCCGTAGGCTCATCCTCAATCCATTCCACTAGACCGACATAGTAGGGCTTTTCCCGAACATATTCCAGGATGCGGAATCGCTGCTGTCCCATTGTCACAATTTTCATGCGATCATCGGGCGTTCGATGATAGTTGAGAACTTCAGCACAGCACCCAACCGAGGCCGCTTGCTTCGCTTCTGGGTCAAACATGACGACCCCAAAGCAGCGATCGCTTTGAAGAATCGTGTTCATCATAATCCGGTAGCGAAACTCAAAGACATTGAGGGGGAGATGACGACCAGGAAACAAGACCACTTCCGGGAGTGGAAACAGGGGAAGCTCACGAACGGCAACAGACGATGGCAAAATAGTTGACTCCTAAAAAATGGCTGAATGGACGGTTTGCAATTTGTAAAAATATTTACCGTTTTCTATCGTTTTGTTAGGCATGAGTTGCCATAGTTTGCTCTTTATTCTAACCCATCTTTACATAGATTTCAGGATGGGCGTGTCTGGATGCGATCGCAGAGGACGCGGTAAAGGATCAAGGCGATCGCCACCCCCAGCGAGGTCACAACAATCAGGGGAGCAGTCTGCTGGCTGACTGCGATCGCCCCATAGGCCCAAACAAAGACCAGCGTAAATGCAGTATCTCGATAGCAATAAATCATCACACCCGCCAGAACTCCACCTACAAGTAACATCACTACCGTCCAAGTGATACCATCAGGCTGCCAACCACTGTAAAACAGGGCCGAGGCCACATTGACAATCGTCGCTACCGAAATCCAGGCCAGATAAATGCTAAATGGAACCTGGGTCAACCATCGTTGCCTGCGAGTCACGGCATTGTGCCCCACCCTCAGACTGCGGTAAGCACAAATAAGGGCAGCGAGAATACCCAACATGGCGACAACAGAGGGCCAAAACCATTTCAAGGTAAATAAGTAAATCCAGCCCATTTGGATGACGCAGGCTCCGATCAAGTAGCGGCTGGTCTGGCGGATACGGCCATTTTGTCGCTGGGAAGGTTGCAGTTGATACACTCCATAGGCGATCAAGCCGATGTAGATCAGTCCCCAAATAGCAAAGGCGTAGTTGGCGGGAATAATCCGCACATCCCTAAACACGGTGTTGGCGATTTCTCCCACATTCTGACCACCGGGGGGATAAAAGTTGGATAGGCCGTTCACCGCTAACGTGCCAATGATCGCAATGATGGTGGCGATCGCTTGTACGAAATCGGCTGAAGTAGAAGAGGAATCTGATGCCATTGCTGAGATAGGAAGGAGAAAATAGAAGAAGTATCGATCCAGGTCAAACGAAAATGCCAAGGCTAACCACAAAGATATTAACTCTAAAATATGCTAAAACCCGAACTTAAATTAGTGACCCTGTCGGCGTCATCCCAAGCGATCGCCCTTCAAATACCACTCATCATTGCGAATCTTCCGTGCGAATCTTCTGGTAGATCGCATGAGGTGACAGATCAGGATAAAACTCCTTAAGCCCCCAATACATCTCATCTACCTTTCGGGTACTCCCTAACATCCGAACACACTCCCATCGCATCTACTACGATGGGGTATCCCTATTGCTTTCTCGGATACGTAGAAGAATCGCTGCCGACTGTCGCCCTCTGGCTAGGTGTGGCGACCTCAGCCTAGATGGATGATGGTGATGATGCCAGGACCCGGACTTGAACCGGGGACACGCGGATTTTCAGTCCACTGCTCTACCGACTGAGCTATCCCGGCGAGTTGATCGCCTACCCAAGGGGGAATCCTTCAGGAATGTCTCTAACCTTGGAAGCGATGCGTCATCAAAATCTGACGCTTAACTATCGTAACAATATCAGATCAACTTAGCAAGCCTGTTTGCAACTTTTTTAGCAGGGAGAATGGGGACATCACGATCATAACAGAAGCGTCATTAGGAAAAACGTCGATAGCCTGTGATTGAGGTGATGTCCTCACAGATAGCTGGACAATCCGTATCAAATTGGCCGGAGACGAGTCACTTTGATGGTAAACTCCCCAAATCCTTGCCCTGCATAAGGTGCAACCCGCATAATGTATTGACCAGGGGTATTGACGCGCACGAAAAGCATGGAGTTGGTGGTGCCGTCTGGACCGTCATCATTTTCGCCAAAGGTATTACCATCTGGTCCAATGAGCGTGATGATAGTGTCAAATTCATTGGAGATGACATCAATCACAAGATGATCCCCGTCGCTCAAGGTGATGGTATAGTCACGGGCAAAGCCTCCGAAACCTGTGGGGATGTCGTTATTAGAAAGAATGTCAGTGACTTCGTTGCTGCCAGGGATAGGAATAGGATTGTAAAGAGAAGAGGGTTGGGCGATCGCACTAGACGCTCCCACCACCAGACCTAACAGAGTGGCAGGCAACATCAACGGCTTTGCCAATCGGGATAATGGATTGCGGGAGAAAATAGGTCTCATGAACACAGCATATCCTAGTAAAATAACTCACCAATTATGGCCTATCCCCCCTCAAAGGGGCCAATCATTTGTGATGATTAAAGAAAAGAGTATGATTCAGATTTCCTCATAAATCCTCAGCACCTCCTAGCTATTGAACAAATTAAACTGGTTCAGATGTTGTTCTAAAACATCAGCAAGGTGCTTATTCAGCTCAGTTTTAGTCCGAAACAACAGTCGATTCTGGTTGGGCACATCAAAGGGAAACATGCCAGTCATCTCGTCCCGCTCCTGCTGCATAATCAGAATTTGCTCAGGTCGCTTGCCGTGAAGAGCATATCCTGTTTCAACGCAGACGTTGGGACTTGGAATCAACTGGGATGCAGCGCCAGAAGTTTGAATAATCGGCGTACCATCAGCGATAAACAATAGGCTTTGACGAATTTTACGCATCAAGGTGCTTTGCAACCGCACTGGTCCTTCACTAAGGCGATGGGATGCCTCTAGGGTAAGGGGAAGGCGCGATCGCCGATTGAGTTTTGCCAGCACCTTTTCTAGAGCCTCCCGGATTAGTTGGCTAGATTCAGGATAGTCATCCTGGTAGCAGAAGAACAAATGGGGTTCTAGCCCAGCCAGGAGATCACGCTTGGTAAAATAAATTTCATGGCTGATTAAATCCACATTGGACACCGCATAGCCACCGCTGCCCTCAATGTAAAATTCGATCGCCTCTCCTTCTAAGTAACGTCGGAACCACTCGGATTGTCTAACGACTTCGCTATCGTCTAAGAAATCAGCCCGTAGCCCTGACTTCAAGAGGCTATTGCGGCTCAAACGCAAATCGTGCGATCGCGTTTCCAAATCCTCAATCGGTTCATAGGTGTTGAGATACCAAGCTTTTAGCACAATGATCGCCATACGTAGAGGCTCCGTTGTCGATGCTATCTAGAATATTTGAACTATATTAGTCTAGAATACCATAGCCAGTTAGCCCATAGATCAGTGAGGAGGTCAATGTCCTCTGGCCTCATACGCCTGGACAATGCGTTGGACGAGAGGATGACGCACAACGTCCGAATCAGTTAACTTACAGAAGGCAATCCCTTGAACGTTTTCCAAGATTGAACGGGCCACTGCCAATCCCGATTTCTGGGCGGTGGGTAAATCCGTTTGGGTGGTGTCCCCTGTCACCACCATGCAAGAATTCAATCCCATCCGGGTCAAGACCATTTTCATCTGAGCCGGGGTTGTATTTTGGGCTTCGTCCAAGATGATGAAGGCATTCGACAGGGTGCGACCTCGCATGTAAGCTAGTGGGGCAATTTCAATTGTCCCTTTCTCCATCAGACTGGCCACCTTATCTGGGTCAATCAATTCGTATAAGGCATCGTAGAGCGGTCGCAAATAGGGATTAATTTTCTCTTGCAAATCCCCTGGCAAAAACCCCAATTTTTCTCCAGCTTCCACCGCAGGACGGGTGAGAATTAACCGCTCAAACTTTTCGTCTAACAGGGACTTGGCTCCTAGAATCGCGGCGAGGTAGGTTTTTCCCGTTCCAGCAGGTCCGGTGCAGAACGTCAAATCATGATCGCGAATGGCTTGGACATATTTGCGCTGTTGAAACGTTTTGGCCCGGATGACTTGGCCCTTGCGAGTCTTCGCTATCACATCACTCTGGAGCGCTTTTAACTCGTCGCGCCGTTGAGTGTTGAGGGCATGACGGGCGGTCAAGATCTCAACACCAGTGATGACCTGACCCACACTCCAGTAGGGTTCCAGTGCATTCACTAAGGCCACACATTGAGCGACAGCACTTTCAGTGCCCGTGATTAGCAAGTCCTGTCCCCGTAGAACAACGGCAGCTCCAGTGAGTTGCGCGAGTTGCTTGAGCGGATCTTGGCGATCGCTGGATAGGGCGATCGCGTTTTCCGGACTGCGTAAGTCAATGGATTGGCTATAGCTCATTCACCCACCCATCTCCAAGCCCCTCACAGTCTATCTCCCTGGTCATGACTAGCTCTGATCAGAGCGACGGGACGGGCGTTTGGGGGGTGCCTTGTGTGGCTTGCCCTTTTTCAAAGTTGGACTGCCGCCCTCACTACGTTCCGACTCGCCTCCAAACACCTCCAAGTGGATCTTTTGTTGGTATGACTGGGCAATTGCCTGCAAAATTGCCCGAACGGCTTGGATGTTGCGTCCTCCACGCCCAAAGATCTTGCCCTTATCTTCCCCCTCAACTGCCAAGCGAATGAGAACTCGCTGATTCTGATGGGCCATTTCACAACTAACCCGCAAGGAGCCAGGAGCCTCAAGAAATGGCTCCACCAAATAACGCACCAACTCGACATAATTTGCCCCAGATCCTACGTCAAGCGGCGGCGAGGATGAGGCAACGACTTCAGCATCAGGCGTTGGCAAATCAGACACAGCAAATAACCACGGTGACAGTCAAAATATCATACTTGCTCGAAGACATTGGCTTTTTGGAGGATGTGGCGTACGGTCTCAGTGGGTTGTGCCCCATCTTTCAAGCGCTTCACAATTGCAGGCACATCCAAGCGTGTCTCGTCAGTTCGAGGATTGTAAAACCCTAGCTCTTCGAGGGGGCGGCCATCTCGGCGGTCGCGGCTATTCATGGCCACAATCCGATAGCTGACTTCGCGCTTCTTGCCGTATCGCTTGAGTCTTATCTTAATCATATGGAAATCGCGTCTCCTACAGTCTCCTAAAACGGCTGATCAATCTACCTAGAATAACAGGGCCGCTGCTACAAGATCTAGCTTGAAATCTTCATCAAGCCACCTTCAGCAGGGCACTTTACAGAACCACAATCTTAGCACTTTTTGGTAGGAGAAACAACATTTGCTTCTTCATAAAATCTAACCTTTCTAGGGATCAGAATCGTCCCTGGCTCTGTCCTTAAAGGGTGCCAAAGCCTTTCTTCTTTTTCCCCTTTTTCTTCTTTTTCCCTTTCCCAGAGGAGGAATGGCCCCGCCACCCTGGAGGAGGCCCACCCATCCCTGGCATCCCCATCCCTGGCATCCCGCCACCAAACATGTCTCCCATGCCGCCCATGCCAGGAAGACCAAAGTTACCTTGCCCCATCTGTTGCATGAGCGATCGCATTCGCTGGAAATCGCTCACCAACTTGCTCACAGCCTTGAGGTCGTGGCCTGATCCCTTGGCCACTCGTTTCCGCCGACCGGGAGAACCGGACAGTAACTCTGGGTTTTTCCGTTCCTCAACGGTCATCGAACCAATCATGGCCTCGCAGCGCTTGAGTTGGACCTCGGCCTGTTCGATTTGATCCCCAGAAAACTTATTCATCCCTGGGATCATTTTGGCCAAGCCGCCGAACGATCCCATTGTTTTCATTAGCCGACTTTGCTTAAGGAAATCATTGAAGTCGAATTGGGCTGACAGGATTTTCTCCTGCATCTTTTCCGCTTCGGCGAAGTCAACCTCCTCTTGGGCCTTTTCCACCAGGGTTAGCACGTCGCCCATGCCCAAAATCCGGGAAGCCATCCGGTCTGGGTAAAAGGGCTGGAGGGCTTCCACCTTTTCCCCGACCCCGATGAATTTGATTGGCTGTCCAGAAATTTGCCGCACCGACAGCGCTGCCCCACCACGGGTATCCCCATCCATTTTGGTGAGAATTGCCCCAGTAATGCCAATTTGTTCATGGAAGGTATGGGTCAGGGTCGCCGCCTCCTGCCCCGTCATTGCGTCAACTACCAGCAGCACATCATCTGGGTTGACGGTTCGCTTCACCTCCGCCAATTCCCCCATCATCTCTTGGTCGATTTGTAACCGACCTGCCGTGTCAATGATGACCGTATCAATCCCGTCCGCTTTGGCCTTTTCCACCCCTTGTCGGGCAATATCAACAGGATTGGCTTCGCTACCGAGTTCAAACACCGGGACATTGATCTGCTTACCCAACGTGATCAACTGGTCGATCGCCGCTGGACGGTACACATCTGTCGCAACCAGCAACGCAGTCCGGTTTTGTTTGCGCAAGTGGAGGGCGAGTTTGGCCGATGCAGTTGTCTTCCCGGTTCCTTGTAATCCCGCCATCAGCACAATAGTGGGTGCAGTCTCGGCCTGGGCAAGGGGCACATTGGTTTCGCCCATGAGCGTGACCAATTCATCGTGAACAATTTTGATGAATTGCTGGTCAGGCCGTACGCCTTTAACAACGTCTGCCCCTTGTGCTTTGGACTGCACTTCAGCAATGAAGCCTTTGACCACTTGGAGGTTAACATCGGCTTCTAATAGCGCCCGACGCACATCGCGCAGGGCATCCTGAATATTTGCGTCTGAGATTTTATCCTGCCCACGTAAACTCTTCCAGGCAGATTCAAGGCGTTCGGATAAAGCATCAAACATGTAAGGGTACTCACGAAAGACAACACAAAATTCGACGGCTCATTCGACTGGGTGCGGATCTTGGAGCGAAGCCGTTAATTGAGGAATAGAAAGGATAGGTCAGCAGCATTAAGCTACCTCGAAGTGGGCACCATGCCCAATGACATTCCGAAGAAGCCTGGAACCTGACACTCTCCCTTCTCTATCTTAGTGGTAATTGAGAGTTTCTGTTGCATGGCAGCCTGAGATGCTGAAGGGGAATAGATACACCAGACCATTCTTGTTGTGATACGCCGAAGAAATAGACCGCATTACACCTTACTACCTATTTCTACCCTGGCAGACAAAGCTGTAGCCTTGAGAGTAAGGATTTTTACGAATCCGGAAAAGTTGTGAGCAATAAAAAAGGGAGAGTCAATCGAAAACTCTCCCAACCATCAGGGTGCATCTACATATCACAGTATGCACCATTCGGGGTGGGGGGTGCTACCCCCTTTCTACATCGCTCACATAACTTTACAAAAATCGCCCTGAACTGGTCTAACGCCCATCTAAATAATTCACATGAACTACTTTGTGGACAAGAAAAAGGGAGAGCCATTTGGAAACTCTCCCAACCATCAGGGTGCATCTACTTAACATAGTATGCCCTTAAGGGAGTGGAGGGTGTCACCCCCTCTTGCTTTATTCTTATGGTTTTCGTCTATTTTATTAGCTAAGATAATGATTAGTTGGGGTCTTTGCGATCGCGCAGCCAATATGTTGCCATTTCCCCCTTGCCTTTGATGTCAATGATGCCTCGTGGTTCTAGGATGTGGGTGGCCTGGAGGCGATCGCGCACCGCTTGAGAGACTTGGATCGTGCCTGGTTGACCGTGGGATTCCATTCGACTGGCTAAATTGACCGTATCCCCCCACAAATCATAGATAAATTTTTTGGTGCCGATCACCCCAGCTACCACAGGACCGGTATGAATGCCAATTCGCATAGACAGCGGGTTGGATAAGGATTGGTTGATGGTCTGCAACTGATGGACCATATCGAGGGAGAGGTTGGCGATCGCCTCTGTATGGTCTGGCCGGGGAGACGGTAACCCTCCAGCCACCATGTAGGAATCCCCAATGGTTTTAATTTTTTCCAGGTGATAGCGGTCGGTCAGGGCATCAAACTCCGAGAAAATTTGATTCAGTAGGTCAACGACTTCAGCCGGGGGCAGTTGGGCCGACAAGGTGGTGAATCCGACAATATCAGCAAACAAAATCGTCACCTCTGGAAAGCCATCGGCGATGGAGTTGGGAGACTCTTTCAGGCGCTGGGCGATCGGCTCCGGTAAAATATTCAGCAGCAGTTGCTCCGACTTTTCCTTTTCGGTCCCAAGTTGCTGATTGGCCAGTTGCAACTCACGGGTCCGCTCCACCACTTGCAGTTCCAAATCATTGGAGTATTGCCGAAGACGACCCATAACCAACGCCAACCCTGATAGCCCCAAGGCCGACAGCAATATCATCGTCAACAGAGTGCTTTGCAACCGACCCTGAGTTTGCTGAGTAAACTCATCGAGGGGAGTGATAATTTCCAAAACTCCACGGACATCCCCCAATTTCCAACCATGCCGAGGACTATCTAGCCGTGAGTTGTGGCAATCCAAACAGCTCTGCTGCATGATATCGGCTTGGGCATAGCGTAGGGATTGTCGCCCGTTGTAGGATTCGATGCGAGTGAACATGTCATCGGAATGGGTTTCTAAGTAATCAATGGCATCCCGTTCAAATTGATCCCGGGCACCCCCCTCTGCTTCACGCCACGGGAATGGGTAATCGCTGTAAAGCCGCACGGTCATGGCCTCATCTGCTTGCAACCGCTGGCCTAAATCAATCAAAAAGGTGGCGGGAATGGGGATGTCTTCGTCGGTGTAGCCCTCCGTATGGTTTAAGGACATCCCATGCACCGCGCCGAGACGGTTGATGACAATATCGCTGTAGAGACTGCGAGACGCTAACAGTCCTTGGGCATAAAGTTGAGCATTTTGCAGGGCTTGGGACCGAATCAGACTGGTGGACAGGTCTGACATATTCCAGATGGCAGCGATCGCCCCCGCCATCATCAGGACCGCCAACACGGTAACGGTTCGACGGTACAGTAACCGAGCGATGAAGGTGAAAAAGGTATGAGCGGAACGCAATGGGGGTAAAGGTTGAATGGGGGGAAGGGCGACGTTACTTGGGGGGTTTCCAGGTGTCCCATCCGGATCTAGTGTGGTCCGGTTCGCAGTAGACGAACGAGCTAGGGCCGTAATCAGCCAATTGCCCACCGCGACAAACACAACAATACCGATCCAATTGGCCAGTAAATCGTCGAGGCCCGCTGAGCGGTTGGGAGAAAGACTTTGGAGGAGTTCATCCACAATCACTAACAGGCTAACCAACAAGGGGCCAAGAGGAAGGATCAAGGGGCCGAGGCGTAGCCCGCGTTGGCGCAACGCTTGGTGACTCAGTAGCCCTGCTAAACCAAATAGAACAAAATGGCCCAGTTTGTCATTGACAGTGAGCGTGGTGGGAAGCTGGCGATGGTAGGCTAAAACTGAAATAATCACCAGAAGGCCAATGTAAAGGATGAAGGCGATCGCCCAGCGCCAATCCACCCAACGGCCATACCTATGTTGTGTCATCCAACATCCTCAGACTAGAGCGTACTAACTTGCCTGGAGCGTCCTAAAGCGTCATGTCCTCATCTTAGCGAGAAGAGTCCTGAGCGTTCATCGCTGCCAAGATAATGGCACGGGGATAGATGAGATGTTCCTGAGCATGAATCCGATCATGGAGCGTTTTTTCGGTATCGTTAGGCATAACGGGAACAGCCGCCTGCATCACGATGGGGCCACGATCAACAGCGGGAATCACATGGTGCACCGTACAGCCTGTCATCGTCACTCCAGCCTCTAACGCTTGTTTGACCGCATGGAGTCCGGGAAAACTCGGTAAAAGACTGGGATGAATATTCAATATACGATGGGGGAAAGCATCAATCAGGACCGAAGTGACGCATCGCATCCAACCTGCCATGATCACCCAGTCCACTGCATAATCTGTCAAAGTGGCGATAATAGCGTGGTCCAAATCCTCACGCTGATTAAACTCGCGGTGATTGAGCAAAATAGCAGGGACACCCCACTGCTGGGCATGGGCCATTATCCCCGCATCGGGATTGTTGTAGACCACAACATTAACTTGAGCATTAAGCACCCGATTGGCGATCGCTTGGGCGATCGCGACAAAGTTACTTCCCGCCCCAGAGGCTAGTACCCCCAGGCGCAAGGGCGGCGCATGGTGATGCTGCATTACGGTTGTCGTCGTCAATAACGGCGATATCCAAGCCTGCCCAGCCTCTAAAGTGGATGCGCCTGTCGGTATAGATTGCATAGTCAGCCCCTACGTCATAAACACAGTGCGCCTAATTTTACTTCATCTATCCTTCACGTATTGGGGCGATGTTTTACGAGTTCGTGTGAGGAATGGCGGAGCCGTGCCAAACTCGCTTTCTTAAAGGCTATAATACACCTGAAAGGTTATATGTACGGAAACGGTGCTTTGTCATGGCTTTCTCGTTCATCCCTTTTCTGTTAGAGAAACGGATAGAGAATCATACGTAGTATTGTTTCTCCTAGCCCCGTTCTTGAGCCTGCCTAGGGCGTTAGGCCCTGTATCTACACCGTAAAATTATATTAGACAATGTATAGCGTTCAACATTATCAATATTCACAGACTTATTGCTTAGATATACCGACTAATTCTTTAGGCCCTTTTGTATTTTTACCTAGCCCAACTGGATATCCTGGTTTTCGTTCAGTGGTTATTTTTTGAATGAACCATATTGCCCTCCATTATCTACTAGTCAAGCAGTTTCAACGGAGGGGGCATTAGCAAAAGCAGAGCTAGAGACCACGGATTGCCTGCAATTCGGTTCACCTGAGCCAATTTCACCTGAGCCAATTTCACCTGAGCTAATTTCACCTGAGCCAAACTCGTTTGCTGAGCGATCGCCTGCTTACCTCCCAGTGTCTAACCTCTAGTCATGTGGGAAGCGCACCTGCTAAGTGCAGCAGATTGGAACTGCCCTCATACTCTAGTCAGATCAACTATAGGCTCAAAAGCTAACGCTATTCCTAAATAGCTTTGTATATGGCTACAGCCAAATGGTTAAAATCATGGCGAAAAAGCTTGGCTAGAGATAGTTGAAAAGGTATTTGATAACTTTGAGTGATTAATTGTTCATTGCTTAATGAGTTGCTTACAGTGATTTCCTTTTCTATTTATGTATTTGAAGTTAACTTGATATTTTTAGAGTTATTTATTTAAAGGTATGGTTTTGCGACCTCTCGTTACCCGTCTTTCCATTTTTGTTGATGGAAATAATATGTTTTACGCGCAGCAAAAAAATGGTTGGTTCTTTGATCCTAAGCGAGTGCTGCACTATTTCACGAGTAGTCCCCATACTCAGCTTATCAATGCTTTCTGGTACACCGGATTGAAAGATTCTCAGGACCAGCGAGGATTTCGAGATGCGCTGATTAGCCTAGGCTACACGGTCCGTACCAAGGTTTTGAAAGAATATTACGATGACAATTCGGGGCGTTATTCTCAGAAGGCCAATCTGGATATTGAAATCGTGGTTGATATGTTCAACACAGTCGATCAGTATGATCGGGTGATCTTGTTTAGTGGCGATGGTGATTTTGAGCGGGCGATCGAACTGTTACGTTCCAAAAGTACCCACATTACGGTTGTGTCCACAGAAGGGATGATTGCGCGTGAGTTGAGGAATGCAACCGATCGCTATATCGACCTCAATAGCATCCGAGATTACATCGAAAAAAATGATAGTGGCCACTATTCATGATCGTCACTCATTCGCACACCAAGCGAGATATCAACACCGATTTTATCCATATCGATTTTATCAACACCGATTTAATGACATCCCCTTGGACTTCTCTCCATGCCCAACTACATCAGATGTTGCGATCGCCACCCCAGCCAACTGCGCCCACCCGTTCCCTGATCGCCAAACATCAACGTATTCTGGTCGCTGTTTCAGGAGGTCAAGACTCACTCTGCTTGATCCGGTTGTTGCTGGATCTGCAACCCAAATGGGGCTGGAAGTTGGCGATCGCCCACTGTAACCATCGCTGGCGGACGGACTCAGATGCCAATGCTCACTATGTCGCAACTCTAGCTCAACAGTGGCATCTCCCAATTCACACCATGACGATTGAGGATGACCAGCGAGAAAGCATTATCACGGAAGCAGGGGCACGGACTTGGAGATACCAGGCTTTGACGGAATTGGCGATCGCTCACCACTACGATATTGTTGCCACAGGACACACAGCCAGCGATCGAGCCGAGACCCTCTTGTACAACCTGATGCGAGGCAGTGGAGCGGACGGATTACAAGCCCTGACCTGGACGCGATCGCTCCACGCTAATATTCACGCTGGTGCCCATCCTGATATTCGACTGGTGCGTCCATTACTATTCATGACACGGGCTGAAACGGGACAGTTTTGTCAGGATGCGGGTCTGAAACCTTGGATTGACCAGACCAACGACGACTGGCGCTATGCCCGCAACCGCATTCGCCAAGATTTGCTGCCCTACCTCCAGACGCACTTTAACCCCAGAGTTGAGCAAACTCTCGCTCAAACCGCCGAACTCCTCCAGGCTGATGTCGCCTACCTGGAAGCAGAAACCGAAAAACTATGGAATCTGGCCGTTAACGCTAGCTTGGAAATCAATCATGTTGTTGGGTTTCATGCTTCAACCCAACCTACCGCCTACCCCAACTCTCCAACGCCCCAACCCTCCAACCCTCCAACGTCCCAACGCCTCAACCGCACCCTCCTTGCCGCCGCACCCCTCGCCCTCCAACGTCGGGTGATGCGCCGCTGGTTGTTGCGACTCTTACCCACATCTCCCAGCTTTGCCCATATTGAAAAGTTAACTGCGTTGATCACGGCCCCCAATCGCAGTCAGACTGATCCATTTCCAGGAGGGGCGATCGCCCAAGTTAACGGTGACTGGATTATCTTCGACGATCCAGTCAACCTCGATCCTGGATAAAACAAATCCACCTCAGAAATCGTCCAGATCTTCAGCATTGATATTCTGCCGCATCTCTGCAATAGTCGGTGCAGGCGAGGCTGGAGCCATCCTCACACCATTCGGCACACTATTAGCCACTACCCCTTGCCGGGGCGCAGGGGTAATGTATCCCGGCGAAGCCCCGGCCCCATAACGTTGCTGAATCTGGAAAATCCGAAACTGAAGCTCTTCCACCGCCGTTGAAGCCAAGCGCTGCAACTGGGCCTCATCAACCTCGCCTTCCAAAGCCCACGGCATGTAGAAAGCTTTGAGCGCCCGTAAGGCCGATTCTCTGGGTGGAATAATGGGATCAGCCTTGAGATATTTCAGCAGATGGCCCTCAATGGAGTTCACCTCTGCCTCCAGGCGGACACTCACTCGTTCACGTTTACTTCTTGCCATTATGCCTTCGTTCCTGCGGGTTTCTTACGACTATTACTCTTCGATTCACCGGAGGCCACGGGGACTGCTTCCCCAAATTTGATCGCCATCCACTTTGCCCCACCATAACAGTCGGCAAATCGGGCCTGATCAGCATGTTCTACCACCCCTAGCACACTGTTGACTTCCTGATTCATTTCCAATAACCAATTGACATCGGCACCTGGTAAACCATTGAGATAAGAGTCAAGACGGGTCCGAAGTAGGGTATGAGCTGTGCCACCCCCCACTAACACTTCATAGTGAGGAATGTTGAGAGAGGCGAATTTTTCGCTGAGATGGTGACGGACCTGTTCCCAATAATAGGCTTCTGCCTTGGGTTGACGATCGAGGAGGGAATAATCTTTACCAGGCTGATCTGGGAAGGATACCGATTCCGCATTGCGCAATAGCGCATCGTATAAGTAGGGGTTATCCGGTTTACATACACCTTGGGCAATGGATTGGAGATATTCTAAGAATCCTAGTTTCACAGTACCACTGGGTTCTCCGGTCGGCGGTTTGCCCTGACGGAAAATCAGGAATGTCAAATCCCGGTGTCCCACAATGGCAACGATATAGGATTTCTGATGGGCTTGTCCTTGCTGCATGGCCTGCATTTTGCGCCATTGCACTAAACCTGCCCCTTCTGGCAAAACCTTAACCGCCTTGGGTTCCAATTCAATCACCCGGCCCCGATAGCGAAAGGATTGGGTTGAGGCTAATTGCTGCATCAAATCCGTCTGGTCACTGAGGTATTCATCAAACGGCAGGGCGGCACCAATGTCGATGTTGAGGTGAAAGGTATCGAATTTGTGAGCAAGTTCTCCGATCGCCCCTAGGATTCTGAGCTTGGCCAGGGTGCTTTTCCGCAACATCTCTGTGTTTTTGTTGGAGCGACCCTCCGCGTCATCGGCTAAGGCATAGCCGTTGTTCTCAACTTGGAGATACGATCCTGATTCCAACCCGCCACCAAATTGGGTGCCCTGGTCCGCTAAGATTTGTAGTTCCGAGGGAGGCAAGTCGGCGACCTTGGGCGGGCAAAGATAATGATAGAAATTGACCCCATCACTGAAAGAAGCCTTGGTACCACTCATCCCAAGGTCAACGAAGATTTGAAATTTAGTCATATTTGGGTGTTAGACGTACTTCTACAAGAAATTTAGGATGTGTGTATTATGGCGCAGGATGGCGATCGATGGCGTTAAAAAATAACACGTTTCTATTACTCGGTTGTTTTATTTCTTTTAATGAGGCAAGGAGTGTACGGATTTCGTACCGATAGCCAGGGACTTTACGCCATAACCGCAATTATAGACAGCGATGCCCTATCCAGATCTCTCCTACCCGCCAATACCCTGGGATAATAGAGCGTTTGTGAGTTCAACACAACAACATTCCGACACAACAATATATAGTGAGTGTGGTCAGGGTCTCTCTTTGGCGCTGTATTAAATTTGGCGCTGTATCAGGGTTGGCCTTGTCTCATTTTTCTGGCTCTTGTCACCCCTATTATTCCTTTGCCGAACTCTACCGTTTTAATCAATCTGTCATTTCTTATCCAGCAGCCCACCGGCTTGATGGTCTATGCGGCGAATTTATTTCCCCATTTGCGATCGTTGGCCCCCACGCTGCTGGGTGGCGAACCTGTCGCTGGGTTTGACCATTGTCCGGTCCCGCAAGGCATGAACGCAGAGCAAGGATCTAAGGGACATCTGCGGCGGTTGGTGTGGACCCAGGCTCAACTTCCAGGGATTTATCAAGCCCAGCAAGCGGCTTTACTCTTTTCGCCAATTCCCGAAAGTCCGCTCTATTCCTCAGTGCGATCGGTTGTCACCGTGCATGATTTGATCCCCTTGCGGTTTGGCAAAGCCACCTCGCCCCTGACTCTCTACCAGCGCTATTACGTCCCAGCAGTGCTGCGGCAGTCGTATCACATCATTGCCAATTCCCAAGCTACGGCAGACGACGTGGTCACGTTTTTCAACATCCCTGCAAGAAAAATTACGCCCATTCCCTTGGCGCACGATGCGGAGATGTTTCACTTTCTCGATCGCCCAACTCAACCCTATCTGCTCTACCTGGGACGGTGCGATCCCTATAAAAACGTCAACCGAATCATTGCGGCATTCGCAAAACTGGGGGAGGCGATCGCCCCCGATATTACCCTGAAAATTGCAGGTGCCCGTGATCCGCGCTACACCCCACTGTTAAAACAACAGGCTGAAGAGTTGGGCATTGCCCGTCGGGTGGAGTTTCTCGACTATGTGCCCTATGACCAGCTACCCATTTTACTGGGGGAGGCGATCGCCCTGGTTTTTCCGAGCCTTTGGGAAGGATTTGGATTGCCGGTGCTAGAGGCAATGGCTTGCGGTACTCCGGTCATCACCTCAGATCGGGCTTCGTTACCCGAAGTCGCGGGAGATGCTGCCTTATTCATCGACCCAGAAGACACTGCTGCCTTAGGCGATGCCATGCGGCGGGTGATCACCGACGAGGGAGTCCGCCAACAATTGCGAAATGCGGGGTTAGCCCGTGCCCAGCAGTTTAGTTGGGCCAAAACCGGAGCTGCAACGGTGGAAGTGTTGCAACAGCACATGGGATGATGCCCCGTGTAAGCGTCGGCTTTACGGGGGAGGAGGCGATCGCTCTTCCTCACAGATTCTCGCCATTTTGCAGTTTGGCGTAGCTCATCAGCCAGTTGGTCATGGTGGCCCGTCGGGTACGCTGGGGCGTGAGTTCATCAATTTTATAGCCCTTGAACCCCAATTCCTCCTTAAGTAACTGTTTGTGGGGTTTGGGCGTGGATCGGGTCAGTTTAACGATAGCAGGGCGATTCCCAATAAAATCGGGGGGTTCAGGGTAGGTATCACGCCATTCTGGTGACACATTGGTAGCATCCCAAGTTTGATGGGTTTCGTCGTAGCGGTAGCCCAAACCCTGCCAAACCAAATGACTCACTATTTCATCACTGAGTTCATTGTTGATGATGGCCCAAAACGTGTCTGTGGTGAGTTCAGGCAAGGGAGGAACAATCATGGCAACCTCACAAAAAGTAGAAATATTAGCTTCAGGGCTTATTATCAATTATCGATAAAGTATCTGGCAAATGAGAAGTCCGCCCCCCTCTGGGTCAAAGGGTACGACCTGGCCTGTTTTTGGTAAGGTGCGGGTGCGATCGCGACAGTTGTACACCGCCTTGGGCTGTGGCTCATCATCAATTTTGACCACAGCCCGATATTCCCAGTAGTTTTTGGCGCTGCGCTTGATATCCAAGATGCACACTTGATGATCTCCGACTTGGCGGCAGATGGGGGCAGCCTGAGCCGCAAGGGGGTGGATGGCGATCGCGATTCCAATGATGGCGATTCCGATGATGGCAGTCCCAACTGTAGTCATCACAATGACTAGCACCGTCGCAAAGGCGCTACGTTTCTGCTTGAAAATAGACCCAAGGTTGAGCCAAACAAAATTCTGTAATAGATTAGGTCGCATTCAGGAATAGTGGGTTACTGCATAGAGAACTAAAATCACAATAGACAACTTAGATTATATGGTTCGAGTAAGGGAGTCCATGCTTGAAGCAATGCCAAATCTTTTCTGTTGAAAGTTGCCAACGAAAGAATTTTCAGGGAACCCTATAACTGTCATGATGTCTTACAATCAAGCTTGGGATGGTTAGGGCAATATACCCATTAAACGCTTCCTTTTGCTTTCCGTCGATCAACCATGTGATCGAAAACTTTTTCATTAAATGTATTGTGAGCTTTTGCTACGGTCATGGGCCGCAGTAAAGGATTGAATTAACCTTACTCCCTTAGACAAACCGTGCCTTTGCCCTTAGTCATTCAGCGCGTCAACGTTCCGGCACCCCGGTGGAAGTTTACCATTCCCACAATCCAATGGAAACTCAGCCGTCTGACTCAATTTTTGCTTCTGGCCGCTACCATGTTGCTCTATTCCTCTATGACAATGACGGTGGCGAGTTCCCTGTTCATCAGTCGAGTTGGTGCGGGGCAAATGCCCATCGCCTTAATCTTGATGGGAGTCTTTTCGATCCCAATTTATGGGCTGTTCTCCCAGATGGTTGATCGGTATCGACGAGTGTCGCTATTTCGTGTTGTCTTGCTCATTTCGATCGCGGTTGTGTTGGGGATGCGCTTGATGTTGCCCCTAGGCACTGCCCCTGTCCACTACTTTGTGCTGATTTTTTCTTTCTTTCAATGGGATTTTTACAGTAACGTTCTCTATCCCACGTTGATGATGGACTATTTCTCCACATTGGAATATAAGCGATATGCCTCGTTTGTGGCGATCGCCCAAGCGATGGGCATTTTCCTCGGGGGAGGCATGGCTGCGTTGCTAACTCGTTGGTTGAGTACAGGCAATATTCTGTTATGTGTGCCGATTGTATTTGCGATCGCCCTTGGCCAACTCTATTACATTGAACAATCCCAGCGACCCATCACTCAATTATCCTCCACCGCCTCATCACAAGAATCGCAAGGATTCTGGGAATCAATCAAAAGCTTTCCCAGCTTGGTCAAACGCTATCCCCTCGCCCTTTGGTTAGCTGGGAGCAGTTTCCTCCTAGTGATTGTCTACCTGAGTTCTGAATTTATCTGGTTTAGGGTCTACGAAGAAGCATTTGATGAACAACGTCTCACCAGTTTCTTGGGCTTAATCCGAGTGATGACTAGTCTGATTCAGGTCGTAGTGATTTATGGAATCACCCGTCCCCTGATTCAAAATTTGGGAGTTGCCCGGATGAACCTAATGTATCCGTTAACGACCCTAGCGAGTCTGGCTGGCCTCCTATTCAATATCAGTGTCCCTGCTGCCGTTGTCCTCCATATCAACGGTGATGGCTTATACAAAGCGATTAACCTCCCAGTCCATCAGCTCAACTACAATGCCATTCCCCGCGAATTCGTCGGGCGCATCCGGTCTTTAACAGACGGTGTAATCTATGCCTTAGGCTTAATCGCGGCCGGGTCTATTTTATGGGTCTGTAATCACCTGCTGTCCTTGACTCAGATTACATGGATTGTCGCCGGAGTCACTCTGCTCATGGCGATGACTCGTTGGCCGATGGGACGGTTGTATGGGGAAGGACTAGAGACGATGATTCGTTCCAACACGGTTGACCTCGATGACTTTGCTGAATCCGGTATCCCATTACCCAGTACTTCTATCCCTGTGGTTCAGGAGTGGTTGGATAGCTCAGACCCCTTACTCCAGGCTCAGGGCTTGGAACTCGCGACTAATTTCGGCGCTGATGAGGAGTTTTTGCCCTATGTTCCAGCCTTAGTACAAAGCGGCAACAGTGCCGTGTGGCGGGCAGCGTTAGGACTTGTCACCAATGCCAGTAAGTTGGTCTTTGAACAACAATGCCAGCAATGGTTAGCGAGGGAAAATGAGACCTTGAGGCAGTTTGCCTTAGAGGCGATGGTGGTCAAGCGCTATGAATTTGCTCCTACGGACGTTGAAGGCTTGCTCCACGAGGACAATCCTAGGATTCAGGTGTTGGGGTGTTTGGCCGCCATTCAAAATGACATGGGGGACATGCCTGCGATCCAAGTCATGATGGAGCAAGTGAAACTGTCCCAATTGAGTGAGCAAACGATCCAAGTGTTGCTTAGGGTCGTGTTTCACAGCCCAGATCGAGACTTGATTCCTTGGCTGCAACCAATTGTGGCCCATACCAATGGGAGTTTGGTCCAACAAGCGCTGCGATCGCTCTCCACGTTGGCGACCCATAGGGATACTGAAATTGCCGACATGGCTGTGACCCAGTGCCTCCACGATGATCCGGCTATTCGCCTAGAGGTGTTCAAAATCCTGGGCAAAACCCGGTGTAGCCACTTAGTTGACACCGTTGTGGAGGGCTTAGGGGATACGGATTTGCAAGTTCGCCAACAAGCAGCGAAGGCGTTGGCCAATTACGGTGCTGCGGGGTTGGAATTGGCTCAAGCTCAATTGCAATCCACGGACCCGGAGCGGGTGAAAAGTGCGATCGCTACCATTGGTCAGTTTCGCACTCGTCAAGCCAGTGATATGTTGTTCGACTATCTGACTGCGGATCGGCAACAGTTGGCCCGTACCCGCAAATGGGTACAACAAATCCCCCAAAACGATACCCGCTGGTTGCCGCTAGCGATCGCCATTGTGGACTACCATGAGCGGGTGATTCAGCGAGTACTATACATTCTCTCCAGTTTGGGTTATGGCCGCACCGTGAATACGATTTCTCGGATTTTGACTACACCCAACCACCAAGATAAGGACAATGCGATTGAAGTGCTGGCTTCCTCGCCTCATCGGCGGTTTATTGCTCCCATTTTGCCCCTATTGGATCAACCGGACAGCGGCAGCGCAGGATCGCTGCGGCCGATGTCTAGCGCTGGGCGAAATCAGTGGTTTCGGGACAAAGGCTACAAGGTGTTGCTGCAAGCGCTGGAGTCGAGCGATCGCTGGATTCGGGTTGGAGCACTCATTGCCCTTTCTCAAGTTGCCTCAGTTCTGACCCATGACCCCGACCCGTTTGTCAAGTCCGTTGCCCGCGAGATTTTTCCCAAAACCACTCAACCCCAACTTTTTTCACCCACTCAAACTGCATCGTTATCCAGTGCCATGAACCGAATTTTACTGCTCAAAAACGTTTCGATTTTTAATAATCTCTCCTTGGATGAACTGTTATTGCTGGATCAGGCTATCGAGCAACAGCAGGTCTTAGCCGGACAGACCATTTACGATCAAGGGAGTTGGGGCACTCACCTTTACATCGTGGCCGCTGGGCAAGTGCGCCTGATTAAAACCGTTGGCAACCAGTCCAGAACCTTACGGACCTTGGCCAAAGAAGAATTTTTTGGCGAAGTGGCCCTGTTTGACGATGCCCCCCGTTGGGATAGCGCGATCGCCCTCGAAGACTGCATTTTGCTTAAGCTAGAGAAAAGTCGCTTCATTAGTTTAGGCACTCAGCGTCCCCACATTATTTTGGAAATCTGCCGCTTCCTCAGCCAGCGTTTGCGTAATATTGACGACTATCAGATCGACCATAATGAACCCTTGCTCCCCATTAGTGAGCAGAAGGAACCCATAATCGACGCACACAAGGGTAGTGGTCTAACTGGCGATGCCGTTCTTCAACCCAGCGGAGCGCTGATGGAGTAAGGTTAACGAATCAGTGGGAATGGCGGCCTAGTTGCTTTTAGCTCTTCGTTAGAGGATCCCCGGTTTTTTCAAGAAATCGGAGATCTCTAAGCTTTGGAACTCTACCGGGGGCGAATATTAGTGATTTTCAATCACTGGTGTAGACTTCTGCGGAAATGCCCTGGTTCTCCAAGTTTTGGATGAGTTCCTCGGCCCCATCTTCGCTACTAAACGCTCCCATCTGCACTTGAGTCCCATTTGGAAAACTCCGGACATAGGAACCTGACACTGCATCTTGGGCCGTTTCTAAGCTCCGATCGCCCGTGTATGGGGTGGTGACGTAATATAAATCTTCAGCAATGGGGGTTGAAGTCGCTGGGGCCACAGCCAACCCTGGTGATTCGGCCTGGGTTTCAGATGGGCTTGAGTTGCTGGAAGATGGGGGAGTTACGGGTTCTACTACAACGATGGTGGTGGGTAGGGGCGCTATAGGATCAGAGGCAGTTGGGTCAGAGGCAGTTGGCAGAGAGGCGGCTGGGGGAGAGAGGATGGCCGGAGAGGCGATCGCTTCATCTCCTATCGTCTCATTCTCATTGGCATTTCCATTACTGCTGCCGTAATCGGCCTCATCATCTTCAAGCCCACCAGCATTAATCCCACCAACGTCAATCCCACCCTCACCAGCAGGACTTTCAGGTAAATCACTAGCGGTGGGGAATGATGGGTTGGATGCGTCATCAGCATCAGCATCATCAGAAAACAACAATGGGGGTAATGTTTCCACCGCAGGGAGGGGAGTGGGCAATGGGGGCGCAGCCGCAGGCGCCGCAACTGGAGTCACTGGAATTGGAAGAGATACGGGAATGGGGGTTGGCGGGACGACGGGACGGGGGGGCGGTGATGCGGCTGGGCGAGAGGGGGCGGCGGGACGAGGCGCTGCCACTGGTGTTGGGGCGGGGGTGGCCACGGGGGCAGGTCTGGCCGGAACAACCGCTGGAGGAGTCCAGTTGTTGGGGGCGGGACTGCTTTGGGCGAGGGGAGGAGCAGGGTTTGGCCCATCTGTTGCCAAACCATTGTCGCTTTCCTCCCCAGCGGTCGTTTCTGCCGATGCTGCATTGGGACTCCCTGATGCGGGGAGAGAACTGAGATTATTGGCCCGGAGCGGATCGAACTCCCCAGCAGCCAGATCAGGGGCTAGATTGGGTAAGCCTGACGGTTGTGTGTCCGAGGTGTCTAATTGGCCGGAGGAGGAGTCTGAACCAGTCATCCAAGTGGAAAACCACTCAACTGTCGCCGGACGCAAAATGAGGTAGCCCAGGGTAGCACTAGAGAGAATCATCAGCAGGATCGATCCTACCCCCAACGGGGTCAGAACACTAGTCCAGAGGGCGCGAACAGGCGGTTCACGGGTTTCCGCTTCGGCAGCGATCGCCTTGGCCCGTTCTTCTTCCTCTGCCAAACTTCTGAGTAACTCGGAGGAAGATTCCAAATAGTCGTCAGGGTTCGTCGCAGTCCCCTCTGCATCGAGGCCAGCGGGATGGTGAGGGGGCGCACTGCCGATGCTAGCGGTTGCTCCAACCATCAATGCAGTCGCGGTGGTTGGAGCAACTGCTGTTGGATCCGGAGAGGGTTGAGAATGTCTCGGAGCATTGGTTCTAGCTCTTGAGGCTGGCAATGAGAGGTTCGGCGATCGCGGTTCTGGCGCAACACTTGAGGCCGCAGAGCGTGAGGTCGTAGAATTTGGACCAGCGTTACCCGCCTGTCGCCGTCGAGCCACCCGCTGCTGAATGAGGCAATGGCGACGATAACGCGATAGTTCTTCATCTAAGTCCACATCTAGACAATCCAACGCATTTCGGAGGGCCAGATGTAACGTGGCTGTTCCTTGCTCCTGAGAGTTGGGTTGGGACGATCTGGATGGGGCGATCGCCGCTGAACTGGGGATGCCTGACGGTTGCGGGGATAACTGGCTCATAAGAAACTCCTACGACATGGCAATGGGCAGATTCCCTGAGGACACAGAACAGGGACATTATAGTGCTAAGCATACGCGATCGCCCAGGATAAACCGTCTCTGTTTCCCCAAAAATTGTGAATTGTTATTTCACTGAAGGATCACGAGTAGGACACTACTTCCGCCCCTCAGACGTAACCCTAGGACAAATGATTCCGAATCGACACCAAAGTTAATCTCTCGCTAGATGATTTCCGAGAAAAAAGATACCGCTGTAGGGCGCTGTGAGCGCCAGCGTCACGCACCGCAAGTTGGTATTTTTTTTACAAAAAATGGCCTAGCGATAGAACCCTAATGTCAGGCAATAGGAATCGTCGTATACTCCAGTCCCTTCGCCCATCTAGTGTAAGGAGAAGATAAAGTTTTATCAAAACGCTATCGGTAGGGTATGAGCTATACTGGAGCAACTCAGCAAGGGTCTTGGTTACCTGTATTTAACGTGAGTTCGATGCAGGCGATCCGCCCTCACCCCCGGCCCCTCTCCCGTTTTGGGAGGCTACCGTGTACACACAAGTCGAACCACCCCCTCTAACTCCCCCTTGCAAAGGGGGAGGACCGGAGTTTCCC
>JBFRWC010000398.1:0-11507 GCA_051439365.1 Leptolyngbyaceae cyanobacterium | reverse complement strand
CCCCATCCCCCCATCCCCCCACCGCTGAATCTCCTCAGAAAAACGCGGCAGATCCGGCGATCGCTCTCCCTACTTTTTCCTTCACGACCGTGTACGCCGATGAAACGGGAACCGTAAGCCAACAGATTGAGGCCCAAGCGGTCTATTTCACTGAGCATCTGGACGAGCAGGTCTCGTTTGATATGGTCAAAATTCCCGGTGGAGTCTTCACCCTGGAATCTCCAGATGCAATGGGGCAATCCAGCGAGTGCCCTCCTTGCCGCATTACGGTTCCCAGTTTTTACCTGGGGAAATATGTGGTAACTCAAGCCCTTTACGAACGGATCATGGGGGTGAACCCAGCAACCCAATACGACCCTAATCAATTCGTCGCTCCCGACAAACCTGTAGTTGGCGTTCGCTGGCAGGATGCGATCGCATTTTGTCAAAAGCTGACCCAGCGAACGGGCCGGAACTACCGTTTGCCTAGTGAAGCAGAATGGGAATATGCCTGTCGGGCAGAAACCCAGACAGCCTATTATTTTGGCAATAAAATTGCTCCTGATCTAGCAAACTATGGCCTCAATATTGACCAAACTGCCAAGGTCGGGCGGTATCCTCCCAATGGGTTTGGCCTCTTTGAGATGCATGGCAACGTGTGGGAGTGGTGTGCAGATCATTGGCACGACAACTACCGTCAGACCCAGATTCCAGCAGGTTCGCCCCCAGTCAACTCGTCTCCAACAGGTCTCCCCCCTGAGGGTCAACCTTGGACCCAGGATGGGCATCAGGGTTATCGAGTCATTCGAGGTGGGTCATGGTGTGATGTGCCAGAAAATTGCCGTTCGGCCTCCCGCCGCCGCTGTAGCATTGATGCCCAATCCAGAACCAACCAACCTGCCATCTGTTTTAGCAATCGTATTGGGTTTCGCATTGTTGTTTCCACCCTGTCGCCTCAGCCCCAGTTGGCATCATGCGCCCCTAAGGACGAAAGTGACGAAGTCATCACCGAAATTTTGCCCCCACCCTCAGACCCCGTTGCTTTGATGACGGTGGATCTCATACCTCCCCACAATGGTTCCACCGCTGAGTCACCCAGCTTAGTAGAACTGGCTCAATTAGCCATTACCCCTGACCTTAACCTTCCCTCTCAGTCTTCTAGTCTTCCGCCCCAGCCTCAGTCCGAACCCATGACTTCAGCGTCAATCACTTCAGCATCAATTCCTTCAGCGTCAATCACTTCAGCGTCAATTCCTTCAGCGTCAATCACTTCAGCGTCGATGGCTTCAGCGCCAATGAATAGCAGTCAGCCCTACGTATTTGCGACTCCACAAGTGAACAATCGGGGAGTGATCGTGAAGCAGATACAGCAAGAAGCCGTCAGCTTTACAGAAATCTTGAAGGATGGCCCGTACTTTACCCTGTTACAGATTCCAGGTGGGACATTGATGATGGGATCATTAGATGGGGAAGGACGAGCAGTGGAACGACCCCAACATCAAGTCACCATCCCACCGTTTTGGATGAGTCAGCACTTAGTCACCCAGGCAGTTTATGGAGCGATTATGGGCCACAATCCGTCTCTATTTCAGGGAGACAACCGTCCAGTAGAAAAAGTGTCCTGGTACGATGCGATCGCCTTTTGTAGCCATTTATCCCAGCAAACCGGACGACGCTACAGCTTACCCAGCGAGGCGGTTTGGGAATATGCCTGTCGAGCCAATGGTCATACGAAATATACCTTTGGCGATGCCCTAGCCCCTGAACTAGCGAACTATAACAAATCCCTCAACCAAACCAGTGATGTGGGTTGCTACGTTCCCAATGGCTTCGGCATTTTTGATCTGCATGGCAATGTTTGGGAATGGTGTGCGGACAACTGGCACCAAAATTATCACGGTGCACCCACAGATGGCCGTTCGTGGGAAACCGGATATTCCTATCGGGTAGTCCGGGGCGGCTCATGGAACTTGAATTCACGCTTTTGTCGCTCAGCCTACCGCAATCGCCTTCATGCCCACATCAGTGATCCAACCGTGGGATTCCGGGTCGTGCTGATGGAGTCGGACTCCAGGGGCGATCGCCCTAACTTCCCCTGAAGGCTAACTCTAGAACTCATCCTTAGCGTTGGGCTGCTCCTCTGCATTCGGCACACTAGGATCGGCATACTGAGTGGCAGTATTCTGAGTCATCAGCTTCAAGGGCTGAAACCGTCCAGATTTGGTGATACGCTGAAGGACATGTTTCACATACCCCGCAAACGCAGGTCGGACATCAGTGGACCGATAGCCTAAATGGGGCAAGGACGAGTCTTTCGCAAAGATGACAAAGACTGAGTTGGCAAACACGGGCTTCAATCGTTTCAACAACACTTGCAGCAACAATTGCCCTACGTACAAATCTCTCACCCCTTTATGAATAATCACCCAGTCGTAAGGGTAGCGATTGAGGGTTTTGTCCACATAGTTAATCGTTAAATCAATCACACTGTCTTGGAACTCGGGGATGTAATCGGAGAAGGGGAGACGAAAGGCATTGGGAGCAAACAGGAGGTGCTGGGGCTGGAGATGCTGCTTGAGGAAGGCGATCGCGTCAAACCACGGGGCCGAGTCAATCGGACTTTTGATCATGTCCACATCGGGCCGGGAATCCACGGGGAAAATCTGCAAGAGACTCATCGCCACCCCCACTTGACGCTTGTCCTCGCTATTGGGTCGGGTGATATTAAACGCAACGGTTTGATCCACGTGAAATGACAACCGGGTAAAGGGTTGAGCGGCAGCCCCAACAGCCTTGGGAATTTTACACCGAAACATGGCTCCAGAGGGATCGCGGTGCAGGGGGGTGAGGGAAAGGGGTGTCCCATTGGCCTGAACCGATAAACTCTGCAATACGTCCGAGGTGGTGGAGTTTAAAATTCTAAATTCACAGGCCAGATCGTCGGTCAGATCCAACTGAAAGTCCAAGGTAGAAACATTGCGTGGTCCCGTCCAGCGGAAGGGTTCGTCCCGTTCTAAGCCCTCTAGGCGATGCCACCCGTTACCAGGAATGGTTTTATCAAAGGTGAAAATCAAACGGGATGGGGCCGCAGTGTCAGCATGGGCAGCCTGAAAGCAGTCCTCGTAATGATGCTCTAGGAGCGATCGCACCACCGTCCCATCTAGGCGAGATTGCGGCTCAGTCGCCGTTACTGTGGCCACCGCTGAATTCTGGTTTTCAGGGCCATGAGTGATTTGGGAGACCAACGGACCATAGTTTGCTTGCAAGTCCGCCACCATCGCCTCGTATTGTTGAGCAAACAGAGACTGGGCATAGTCGTAGATTTCCAGGTCAAGCTGATTGCACTCGGCGATCGCATCAATCACATCTTGATCCAAATTTTCCCGTCGCAGTTTCTTGTTGCCTACCATCAATCGCTGGATTTCATCGGGCGGGGGCCAACCAAACTGGTAACTCAATACCCCGACCGATTCCCAAAAGCGCTCCGTAATCCCCACCCAGGCAAATCCCTGCAAGTTTTCTTTGGCAATGTCCAACCATAAGGAATCAGTGGCTGGAACCTTGAGGTCTTGAATTTCTCGTCCCGCAATCATAATGGTTTGTGAATTCACTACCCCATTCACGTCGGGATCTCGCACATAGTCTTTCAGCGACAAGGTCCGCGCCTTTTCCTGCACCGCCTTGGCACGGGGATGCATAATCACACAGGTCTTCATGAATTCGTAAGCCGAAATCACCCGTTCAATGGGGTCACGGAACATGGTGATAAAGACAGGTTTTCTAGGAATCAACTCACTCACACTGTAGGGAAAATGTCCCCGAAAGAGCTGATAGGGCAGCAGGCTCTCCCGCGACATCACCTTTAGCTCGCGCCAGTAAGGAGTCGGACAGATGCGGGCATGATCAAACCGCGATTCCAAGATAGCGCTCATGGTTGTCCCAGCCGTTTTGGGGATATGGACAAAACACATCTGCTCATCGTCCTGCAAGCAGTAATTGCCAGCCCTATCACTCATCATTCTTTTAACCACCTAGCAACGATCTAGCAAGCAGCCACCTAGTACCCAATCCTAAACGTCAACCCAAATACTGTCCTCTTCCACCTTGGTAGGAAAGATCGTCAGGCTTTTTTGCTGGCCCATCATTCCCATCATCTTGCCGACAACGGGGGGAAACGGTGTCCAGTCTGTAATGTTCCCCGATTGCAAATCAAATGCACTCCGATGCCAGGGGCACACGATCGCCCCGTCCACAATCTTGCCCTTTTTCATCGACAACTTCAGGTGGGGGCAGGCATTGTTGACTGCATGAATCGTCCCCTCATGCTTGAGGACCAGCACCTTATTGCCGTCCACTTTCACCACTTGACGCTGGCCTTCAGCTAAATCCGATTCAGCTAGCACCTTGGTCCAACCCATGTCTCAATCCTCTCTACGGTTCTACAGTCATACTGCGTGTCTACAGCCATGCTGAGATATTGTACCGTTGTTGCGACGTTAGACCAACTGCATCCTCATCTCAGGCCCATCCCACTCGCGTCGTTTACCAGCGAGATTCAATTGTAGAGGCATGGTGAATCCAGGGATAGTGCGCTTCCAATTGGGCGGCTACTGTAATGAGGGTGGCTTCATCCCCCGGACGACCAACCAATTGTACGCCAGTGGGTAAGCCTGTGTCCGCAAACCCAGTGGGAAGGGCGATCGCAGGTTGGCCAGTGGCATTCAACGGCGGACAAGGGGCAATCCAGTTGGCGACCTGATCAAAGGCTTCTGCGGGGGACAAATCCGCCCATTCGCCCACCCGAATTTGGGGCCGGGTATACACAGGCATCACCACCACATCGTAGGGATAGAACTGGGCCACCAGTTGACGAGCAACGATTTGCATGCCCCACACCGCCGCAAAATACCCCCCAGCGGTGTCTTGGTGGGACACAAGCCACTGATTCATGGGGGACATGGCTTCAATGGGCACCCCTGTCCCGGATAGGCAAGCCCGAAAAACCACGGTAAACGGGTCAATCAACGCCGAACAATCCAAGGACATTTCCTCAACCTGATGGCCCAAATCTGTCAGCCGCTGCACTGTATCCATCACCGCTTGACGACAGGTGGGGTGAATCGCATCAAAGGGTTTAATGGCGGTGACATAGGCGACCTTGAGGGGCTTCGCCGGACCCTCTTCTGCGCCTGCACGAGCCATTTGCAAAAAGCTGGGATCTGGGTCCGGGAGCCAGTAGGGGTCGCCGACCACATAGCCAGAGACCGCATCTAAAAACGCAGCGGCATCGGCAACAGTCCGGGCGAGGGGACCGTTAGTGCCAATGCCCCCAGGAGTATCCCCAATGGGCGCGTAGGAAATCCGACCACGGGAGGGTTTGAGGCCCAACAAACCACAGCAGAATGCAGGGCCACGAATGGAACCACCGCCATCGGACCCTTGGGCGATCGCACAAAATCCTGCGGCCAAAGAGGCTGCTGCCCCCCCACTGGAGCCACCGGGAGTGTACTCTGGATTCCACGGATTGCGGGCTGGAGGAAACCCAGGAGGTTCCGTAAAGGGCATGGTCCCCAGTTCCGGCGTGGCCGTTTTGCCCAGGATCACGAATCCAGCCTGTCTAATTTTGCCCACAATGGCATCGTCGAACTCTCCCATGCTCTGTTTCAACGCAGCGCAACCGAGGGTGTAGGGTGCCCCTTGCATCGGGTTGAGGTCTTTGACCGAGATCGGTACGCCAAAAAACGGGGGCAAGGTGTTGGGATCATCCACTTGGGTCACCTGCTCCGTTTTGGCCTTGGCATCGGCGATCGCCGCTTCCGCCAACACTGTAAAGTAGCTGCCAAACTTCCCATCAAATTGGTCAATCCGGTCAAGATAAAGCTGGGTCAATTCCAAAGGAGAGACTTCACGGCGGCGGATTAGTTGGGATTGGTCTAACGCAGGCAAAAAGGCCAAGTCAGTGGAATTCATGATTCAGTACAGTTCAATGCAGTAATGGCTTCAAGAAATGGCGATCGCATTCTCGATCAACCACGCTACTGACTGTAACAGGAATTAACAATGGTCTGCGTTCAAGATAGCCACTTTAAAGATTGGTGAGTGGGGGAGGTAGGGAGTGGGGGAGTGGGGGCGTTGGGGAGTTAGGGAGTGGGGGAGAATGAGTCAACTGATAGGGACTGTCTTAACTATCAAGACAGTCCCTACTGCTGGAGTCTGAGTATGATAACGAAGCAGCCCTTGATCGTTGAGAGTTTTACGCACTTGTTCCGCTACCTAGCATTTAGCCATTGGCGGCAATCTCTTCCAATTCCATCCAGCGCTCGGTGGCGGTGTCAATCTCTTGGGCTAGCTGGGCTAAGCGAGAGGATAGTTCCTCAATTTGGGTGTAATCGGCAGGGGGATTGTCGTAAAGCTGTCGCTCAACGGTGGCTTTTTCGGTTTCCAGATCGGGAATTTTAGCTTCCAGTGTTTCCAACTCCCGTTTTTCCTTAAAGGACAGCTTGCGGGGGCGGGAAGAATGTTTGGGTTTGATTGAAGCAGGGGTTGCGATCGGTGTGGCTTTAGCTTTGGTCTGGTTAGGAGATACCTGATCGCTACTGCTATCCGGTTGACGAGCCTTGAAATCCAGGTACATCGAGTAGTTACCGGGATACTGGCGGATGATCCCATTGTCTTCAAAGGCAAAGATACGCTGAACCACTCGGTCGAGAAAGTAGCGATCGTGGGAGACGGTAATCACGCAGCCGTTGAAATCCTCTAGATATTCTTCCAAGATCGACAGAGTTTGTACATCTAGATCATTGGTCGGCTCGTCCAAAATCAATACGTTGGGGGCACCCATCAGTACTCGTAGCAAAAACAGGCGGCGCTTTTCTCCTCCTGATAACTTGTGGATCGGGGCATATTGCTGATTGCCTGGAAACAGGAATCGCTCCAGCATTTGGGAAGCAGTAATCTTAGAACCATCGGCGGTTTCGACAAACTCTCCTTCTTCTTTGATGTAGTCAATCACTCGGTCGTTGTCGTGGAGGGAGGCTTGGAGATCGTCGGAGTGTTGGTCAAAGTAGCCGATGTGGATGGTGCTACCAATTTTGACGCTGCCGGAATCTGGCTCTAGCCGTTGGGTAATCAAATCCATCAGGGTGGTTTTGCCGATGCCGTTGCCGCCGATGATGCCGACGCGATCGCCCGGTGTGAACTCATAGGTAAAGTTGTCGATGAGGGTGCGATCGCCATAGCGCTTGCTCACCCCTTCCACCTCAATCACTGTCTTGCCAATGCGACGACCCGGGGTAGAAATTTCTACCTTGCCTTGGACCTGCTTAAATTCCTTATTTTTCAGATCATCAATTCGATCAATTCGCGCCCGTTGCTTCGTGCTTCGCGCCTTTGGTCCTTGCCGCAGCCATGCCAACTCCCGCCGTAGAATTCCAGCATGTTTTTTCTGACTACTGAGGGCCGATTCTTCTTGGTCTGCTTTTTTCTCCAGATAATAGGAATAATTGCCGCTGTAGGTGTACAAATCCCCCCGGTCGATTTCAATGATCCGATTGGTCACTTTATCGAGAAAGTAGCGATCGTGGGTAATTAGCAACAGCGCTCCTCGAAACTGGTTGAGATAATCTTGGAGCCATTCCACCGATTCCGCGTCCAGATGGTTAGTTGGCTCATCCATCAGCAATACATCCGGTTCCGCCAGCAACGCTGCTGCCAAGGCAATCCGCTTACGATAGCCCCCAGATAAATCTCCCACCCGCGCCCCAAAATTATCAATGCCTAGCTTACTCAAGACAATTTTGGCATTGGTTTCCACTTCCCACGCTGCCGTAGCATCCATTTTTTCCGTCACCGCTGACAGCCGCGTCATCAGCCGCGTCATCTCCTCTGGGTCCGCCTCAGCCATGCGATGAGACAAGTCCTCATATTCCCGCACCAAGGCCATCTGTTCCCCTGCATCGGCAAAGACCTGCTCCAAGACCGTGTGCTCCTCATCTACATCCGGTTGCTGGGGTAGGTACACCACGCGGGTATTGGGGTTAGCTTGGACCTCACCACTATCGATCGGTTCCAACCCCGCCAACATTTTGAGAACAGTAGATTTACCGGACCCATTGGTGCCAATCACCCCGACCTTATCCACCTCTTCCAAAGTAAAGCTGGCACCCCTGAGAATTTCTTTGATCCCAAAGTCTTTTTTTACCGATCGCCAAGTGAAAATGCTCATAACAGGTGACATGTACGACGTTGCAGGTCAGGGGATCCAGTGGGCACCGGTCCCCTAGAGATATTGTGGCGGACAATCGCTCAACTGGGGGGAAAATGGGGAAATAGCTGCTGTTTATCTTCTGGACTCAAGGCTTGCACTGTGGCAATGTTGCGTTCAGTGATTTGCTCTGGGTTGGGATAGTTGGCCAAGGCTAAGCTGACGCTATGTTCTCGCAAAACGTGCAAAATCGGGTACGGGGAACAGTTTGTGAGGTTTTCAGGGTCGCCATACTCGGTGCCAGCAAAACGATAGGACGGATGAAAGCTGGCGATTTGATAGTCTCCTTCCCAGCCAAATTCTTGCAGGAGCAGATCCGCTAGTCCCAAAAACTCATTATACGCCTCGAATTCAGACAACAAATGGGGAATCACCAGAAGGCTGGTCTCCAGAACATCAGGGTGCATGTGGTCCATCAACGTGAGTTCAGCGTGTAGGTCGTTGATGAGTTCCGCTTCCGTACGGGCCTCACTCACGCGAATTCTCAGTTGGTCTTTGTGCCACGGCTCGACCACAAAGGGGCAGAGGTTGAGGCCAATGACGACCCGCTCTAGCCACTGTCGCACGGCTTGAACAATGTGCGATCGCTCCAATTCTGCTGCCATCGTCTTGGTCATCCCACTACTGCAACTCATGATGATGGTGTCCCGTAAGGGCGATATTTCATGATAATTATAGATCTAGTATGCCCCTCTGTTTAAGTGCGGGTCATGGTTTCCGTACTCGTTTTTTCGGACAATGAACGATTCAGATGTCCCGCCTCAATCCCTTGCGTCTTATCCTGCTGAAATCGGTGAAGATGAGAGCGCTGAAGTTGCTTATGATGCCCTCATGGGTGTCATTCATGATTGGCAACATCACCTTGCCCAAGCATTCAACCCAGCCATCGCCCTCAGAAAGCCAACTCCAATTCCTCATGGTGGCCATAGTTCCCCGACATTCGTCTCCAACCCTGCCTCGCTGCCAACGGATAATCCTAACCTGGTCATTAATCTCATTATTGTCCGGTTGTTTTGGTTGGGGTTGTGTGAACACCAAGACATCCTTCCTCAGGGAACCTTGTTGGCTTACAGTCACCAACCCCACGCCCATCAACACTGTTGGTGCGAGTTGCAGCAACTGCTTCCTGTGAGCCACGATTTACCCCAAGATCGGTACCCCAACCCGTGGGTCAGCGATGCCATCTTTCAGCCTATTTTGACTCAGGTCGCTGACTTACCGCGTCAGATGTCCCGCTGTTTGTCCCACGCTTATCCCTCCCCGGAAGCACTACTGGGGCAAGTTTACGAGTTCCTGTTAGCCCATCCTCTTGCCCAACCTTTACCTTGTCCCAGCCCCAAAAAAATGAACGGGATTTACTACACGCCCACAAGAGTGGTAGAAAATATGGTGGAGCAAACGTTGGGTCGATATTGTCACAATCTGGCCCCCGGTACCCCCAACACGGTCACGATTTTGGACCCAGCTTGTGGATCAGGGATGTTTTTGGCGATCGCCTACCGCCACCTCTTGCAATGGTATCGCCATCACTCTGCCCCATCGGGTCCACCCACCACAGCCCTAGAGATTTTACAGCGCCATATCTATGGCGTTGATTTGGACCCGCAAGCCGTGGAACTAACCCGATTATCGCTCTGGTTGGTCTTGTGGAGTGAGGATCGGGCTTCGTTGCGTTCCCCAGCAGCGGATCTCCGTGCCAATATCCAGTGGGGTAATGCCCTGCTGGACGTTGACGTTGGAATCGTCAGAAATAAAGCATCCACCCAAGAGAAAGATCCGTCTTGTGGATTAATATTGGGCGATCGCCCCCCTCCCTTCACCTGGTCATCTGCCTTTCCTCAGATCATGAAACAGGGAGGCTTTGACATTGTGCTAGGAAATCCGCCCTATGTGGATGCGGAGTGGATGACCCGGTACCAACCTCTCGAACGCCGCTACTACAGCCGCCGTTATCAAGCAGCATCCGGTAACTGGGATTTGTTTTGCGTCTTCTGTGAGCAGGCGCTGCGGTTGTGCAAAACGAATGGGCTCCACAGTTTTATTGTCCCCAACAAATTAGCATCAGCAGATTATGCTCAAGCCACCCGGACTTTGCTGAGTGTGGATAATCAGTTACTATATTTGCGAGATTATTCCCGGATTTCGGTGTTTTCCATTGCTGTTTACCCCCTAGTGTATGTGATCCGTAAAGCTGCCCCGATGAAAACTACCGTTGAATGGGAACGGTTGTCGGAGCATGGGCTAGAGCAGCGCCTCCTGGCTTATGCGCCTCACTTTGGTCAGCCGCAACGACCGTGGGCGATCGCCCCCAACTCATCTCTCCAGACCCTGATCACCCACATTCGCAACCAAGGGACCCCACTGTCAGAACTCGCTACGGTACATGGTGCCGCCACTGTCGCCGAAGCCTATGGGATCAAACCCTTATTACGTGATACGCCTGAGTTATGGGATACCGATGAGCGATCGCCCTCACAACCCACCACCACTGGGCTCAAATTCGTCAACAGCGGTACAGTTGATCCCTATCAGTTTTTGTGGGGCCAGAAATCAACACGCTACCTTAAAGACTGCTATCAAGCACCCATGATTCCGGCTGAATGCATTGACCAACTGCCACCCAAACGCTTATACCAAGCTCTTCACCCCAAGATCGTTGTGGCAGGAATGACGCGGGGTTTGGAATGTGCCGTGGATTTCAAGGGCGAGTTTTTGGCGGGGAAATCCACCACGATTATCACTTCAGCCATCGATCTCCGTTACCTGGCGGCCATTCTCAACAGTCAGCTCATGAACCAGTACTACAAAACAGAATTCGGTGGCAATGCTCTCAATGGCGGCTATTTACGCATTGGTCCGCCCCAACTCAAGACCCTGCCGATTGTGGTGGGGAGCGATCGCCAGTTCACCACCATCACCACCCTCGTTGATCAATTAATTCATCGCCAACTCTTGCACCCAGTCAAACTTAAGGATGACTCTGAGCAAGTTGCGATTCTCCGCGAGATTGACCAACAGGTCTGTACCCTCTATGGTTTATCAGAGGAAGCAGTCGCCGTTCTCAATGCCCAGAACTCCAGTCTGTAATCCTAACAGCCCCTCAACCTATCCTAGCCATATTGAAACCATCCATGAGCAGCCAGTCAATCATTCCAGAACCTAGCCAAACCCTTGCCCAATCGTTGACTGAAGATGCCTCTATTGCCTTATTTCAGCAGATCCAGATGAAGGCGATCGCCACATCCCTCAGTACAAATCCCATCCC
>JBFRWC010000397.1:0-3471 GCA_051439365.1 Leptolyngbyaceae cyanobacterium | reverse complement strand
GCACGACCCATGTTGTCCAAATGATTCGAGACGAGAAGGGTTAACAATACGTAAAAATATGGATATACTAAGATAAGTAAAGCTGAGATCCGAACTTTTACGGAACTGATGGTCACTAAACCCAGTCGTTTATCTCAGTAATGTCCCGGTAATGCACCGTTAAGTCCGAAGTTTTACATAGAGCCTTGGTGAATGTTGGAGCATGTCAGGGGAATTTAAGGCTTCTACCAACTGCTAGTGAAGTGTGAATGGTTGTCTTGTGGAGTGAAATATAAGTGATGGCGCAAGTATCGAACAAACCACTGAAGCAAAACCCGTTTCAGACGATCCGTGATCCTGAGACCGGACGATGGATTGTGGTTCACGTCGAATATCTAGGAGACGATGCTGGTGAAGAGGATGAGGATGAGAACAAGGAAGTCTCTATGGTAACTGAGACAGCCTCCGCTGCCGCTTAGATCCGCCTACGCATATTCAGAGGCCACCATCATCGAGCCAATGCCTGCATCCGTGAGGATTTCAAGGAGCAGGCAATGGGGCACACGGCCATCCAAGATATGGGCAGCCTTTACGCCTTGAGCTAGAGACCGGACACAGCAGTTGACTTTGGGAATCATACCACCAGCAACAACCCCCTCATCGATGAGCTGACGAGCTGTCTGAATATCCATTCTAGGAATTAAGGTTGAAGTATCGTCCTTGTCACGCAAAATACCTGGAATATCGGTCAATAGAATGAGTTTTTCAGCACCTAAGGCGGCAGCCAATTCTCCCGCCACTGTGTCTGCGTTGATATTGTAGGGTTGACCTGTTTCATCGGCGGCGACGCTAGAGATGACCGGAATGTAGCCAGAATCCACCAATGATTCAACAAGTTGTGGATTAAGCTGGCTCACTTCTCCCACAAACCCGATTCCCTCCTGATCACTGGGGCGGGCACGAATCAACCCGCCATCTTTGCCACAAATGCCCACAGCAGATCCGCCAACAGTATTAATCAGTGCCACAATTTCTTTGTTGACCCGTCCTACGAGAACCATTTCGACCACATCCATGGTGGGGGCATCGGTCACTCGAAGCCCATTCTTAAATTGAGCCTCAATCCCAAGTTTGTTTAACCAGGTGTTGATTTCGGGGCCACCCCCGTGGACCACGACAGGCCGTAGCCCAATGTAAGCCAAAAATACAATGTCCCGCATCACGGTTGCTTTGAGGGTGCTATCCTTCATGGCAGCTCCGCCATATTTGACAACGACGGTTCGTCCAGCAAATTTCTGAATGTAGGGCAGAGCTTCACTCAAAACCCGGACACGGGCAGCATCAGATTGTTGGGCAGGGCTGTAATCTATTGGAGTAGTCATAACGATTTCAGTTCTTCGAACGTCCCTTTTTTGTCAGTTGTGTGGATTTAAGTATCGTAGCGGATCTCAAAATCTCCAGGCTGGGGGGGGATGGGATCAGGCTTAAGGGTGGATTGAACGCCCTCAAGCATGGTGGCAACGACCTGAGTTGGGGCATCCAAAGCGGTGATAGGAATCCGCACATCGGCCTGAGCATACAGGTGTTGGCGTTGATTCAGAATAGTCTGCAAGGTTTTTTGCGGGTCGGCAGTCTGGAGCAAGGGGCGATCGCAATCGTCCTTTAGACGTTCATACAATACTGCAACTGGAGCATCAAGCCACACACTGACCCCATAGTGCAGAAAATTCCAGTTTTGCCGCTCCAATACTATCCCGCCCCCAGTGGCAATCACCGTTTTTTTGTAGGCTGAGACTTGACTGAGGACTTGGGTTTCTAATTGACGAAAGGTGGTTTCCCCTGACTCCGCAAAAATTTCAGAGATGGGTTGCCCTGCGGCCTGCTCAATTAGGTTATCTGTATCTAAAAAACGGTAGCCGAGGGCGATCGCCAACTCTTTACCCATGGTGGATTTTCCCGCGCCCATCATGCCAATGAGGTAGATACTCAACCCTTTCAGTTTAGGAGCAATCGTTTGCCCCACCTGTTGTAGGGCTAGGCTGTTGGAGTCTGTAAGGGAGGAAGGGCGATCGCCATCCATTGGCGGCGAAGACGACTGTTCGGTCATGCTAGACTCCCATCTGTGGCTAGGCTGTGCTTCATCTGTTCTAGGGCAATCCGTAGAGTGGCTTGGGTCCACAGTAAGGGAGTGGCATCACTGGGAGTGTAGCGATTATTATCGAGGTGGTAAAGTTCGGGACACTTAAATTCTCCAAATTCACTATCCTCCCCAGTAATATGGCCCAAGGCACGATTCAGGTGATGAATCTGCTGTTTTAAATAAATCGGCTGCTGAGTGTCTTCGTATTTTTGGCCGAAAATCACCGACACAATAGGGTCAAAAATGCACCACTGGGCTTCTTCACCGGGTTTAAGCAACTGGTCCCGTAAGGCCATATTGTCGCTAAAATCTGCCGTCCTCAGTTCCCCTGCCAGTTTTTGCTTGTAGTCTGCACACCAAAAGGAATCGCCCAAGTAACGGCAAATGCCCACCTCGCGAGTGAGGTAGGTGAGCGTATTGTCCAGAATTTGATCGGCGATCGCCCCCTGGGCCACTCCCAACGGATAGATCAAAAACAACAGGGCTCCGTCGTAAGGCCGATTTTTGGTCGGTTCGGATTGAATACATTCCGCCGGCAAAATAGCGTCAAGAGCCGCTTCCCCCCTCGCAATCAAATCATCGAGGAACGGCAGTGTCACCAGTTGCCCCTGGTATTGGCAACAGTGATTGACAAAGGCAGGTTTCAAATTGACTTGCCGTAGCGCCCTCAGCCCAGCCACCACCGCGCCAATGCTGGAGGCTTCAACTTTGCGGCTTTCTTCCCAGTGGCCGCTGTCCTCATCTTGCCAATAACCAATGGCTTCAAAATAAAAGGGGAAGAGGGCAAGAGTATCAACCGCCTCAGCCGAGGGGGTAATTAAATCATCCCGCACCAGCAAACAATACAGCCAAAGAAAGTAGCCCAAGGCATCATTCTGGGCTTGGGGCCATTTCTCTTCGTTTTCTTCCAAGGTTTTGCCATTGAACCGAATATGGGGGCGATTCATGACCACGTTTGGATCAACAGTCCCCTGAATGACGGCATCAAAGCGATCGCGATGCCGCCAGAAGTAGCTCAGCAACGTTTGTGCTGTTTTCACTGCCACGTCCGTCTCGCCCACCACATAATGGGCATAGGCCACATGGATATTATCCCGCACCCACACATTCGCATAGCCCGTGTAGGCCGTATCCTCAGTCAACAGCGCTGCCGGAAACAAACCATTGGCCAATGCCGGAAAATCAAAGCTTCCCTGCTGCTGTAAGACGGCAGTGATGGTATCAATTTCACTGAGCGAGTAATCAGGTTTAATCAACTCTAGGAGTCGTTCATTTTGGATAACAAGCATTCCAGAATGGGTTCCCCAACATAGTTTACAGAAGGTGATTTAGTCCAGCAGACTATTCAGCAT
>JBFRWC010000396.1:0-10226 GCA_051439365.1 Leptolyngbyaceae cyanobacterium | reverse complement strand
CTACGGTGTACACACATCTCATTTTGAAGCCCAAAACTTGGCTTTACCCCCCTTAGTCCCCCCTTGCAAAGGGGGGAGATTCCGGTCCTCCCCCTTTGCAAGGGGGAGTTAGAGGGGGTGGTTCGACTTGTGTGTACACAGTAGACCAAGGCTGGGGGGATGGACGAATGACTAACAACTTGTTCTTCTGAGGATCGGGGGGACGGTCTCAGGTATATTAGGAGAGGACGAATCGTGATTGGACCATTTCTCTATGCTTTACTCTATCGGTGTGATCGAGACCCATGGATATCCGGCTTCGCTGGCAGCAGCAGATGCGATGGTCAAAGCGGCTCGTGTCTCTCTTTTGGGAATTAATCAGGCTGATAGCGGCCATCAATTTGTTGTGGTTCGGGGGCCTGTGGCAGAGGTTAAGAGAGCGGTAGATGCGGGCCTAGCGGTGGCCAACGATTGTCCTGAGAATGGGGAAGCGACCTCCCACTATATCGTGCCCCACCCTACGGAAAATATTGAAGGGGTTCTACCCTTACACTTCACTGAACGATCCGAGCCATTCAGGGTTTAATCGGCTGCCTGACTTGCTTCTGCGGATCACTCGTTTAACCAGATGGTATTCATGCGCCATACCTGAATTTCTGAGACGTGAACGCGATCGCCTGAGTTCGCCCCATAGATCGCAATTGCTTTCTGATTGATATCCTTGGGATAGACGCGGCGGGTGAGCACCTGCACGTCATCCAAGAAAACCTCAAGGATGGAGCGATCGAGAAAACAGCGGATAACACAGTTCTCAAGATCAATCTGAGGTTTCAAGGGAACCTCGTAGGACTGGTCCTTATCCGTAATTGTGATGCTTCGGCGCTGACGGTGGAGAGTCACTTTAACCCCATCGCCCCACATCGAAAAGGTCACGCCATCACCTTCCTCGATCCCAATCTCAGCTTTAATCTCAACACAATCCCCTATAGCTAAGGGGTACGCCTCAGATTGACCTCCCCCTACGCTGAAATTGAAGTTGTGATAAAGCCGTGCCCCCCGCAACTCCTCAACCCAGGACATCGGCGACATGCTGAGGTCGTTGTCACGCCATTCTAGCTGTCGTGGCAGGGTTAAAACCCCGTTCCAGGCTGATTGAGGCTGTCCGCCTCCTATGGACCAGCCCCACAGGGTCGTTTTCCCCTCATGTTGTAGGGTCGTGGCGGCATAAAATCCATCGGAGCCGCCATAGTCGAGGACGCGCCATATTTCACCCGTCTCGTCAGTTTGTGGGGAAAAGTAACCATTTGATTGAGCGGTTGGTTGAGCGGTTGGTTGAGCGGTTAACTGATCAGCTTGGCCTGTTGCTGGAGGAAGATTCAGACTCCCAGTCGTCCACAACACGAACTTCTTCTCTTTGGCACGAGGGTTGTGTGGATCGTACTTGCAGTACTCTGGGGAAATGATCAAGATCTCCGCTTTCTCTGCTCCATCGGTTCCCTGGTCTAAACGCAAGTAGTTGCAGCACTCCCAGTTCCTCCCATGAGAGGTCTGGACGAATTGACCTAGGGATCGCCACTCGTTGTCCTGGTAGTGATACAACAGGGCATTGCCCTCCACTCGCGAAGAGTTTTCGGACGACCGTAGAGCCGTGCCCAGCAACAGGTACCAGCGACCATTTACGTCTTGCCAGACAAATGGATCACGCATACAGTCCAAATTATCCATGCTTTCATCGATTCCTTCCCGCCAATTGGGATGGGAAGGCGCGGTGATGATAGGGCGATCGCATTTCTCCCATGTGTTTAACGACGAATCCACAGACGTTGCCATCAGTTGGGATTGCTCACTCAGATTGACATCCCGGTGAGGGATTTGTCTCCGCCGTAGCCCTGTATAGAAAATGGTGGGCTGGCAGGTTTCTGGATCAGCCCCATCTTGGGGAAAGTTTACACAGCAACCAGAGAAGACACCGTGTTCATCGGGACTATCTGAAGTGGGGACCAGGGCCAAAGGCCGATGTTCCCAATGCACTCCGTCTTGGCTGGCCACATGGCCCCAGGAGATAAACCCCCAATTGCTACCATAGGGGTTGGTTTGGTAGAAGAGGTGGTACCAGTCCTCGTGAAAGATTGCACCGTGGGGATCATTCATCCAATTAGCTGGAGCAGCAATGTGATAGATAGGACGAAGGGGATCATTCGCAACATCAAATGCTAGAGATTGAATATGTTGAGTCGCAATGGTTTCTAAAGTCATCGAGCTTACCTGTTTTTGCTGTTTTAATCATCTTTGGGTGCTGTAGGTGCGCGATCGCCCCCACTCTCATACCCTCCATCACTGCTCTTTGCCCAGAATGCCGACTAAAATCTGGATTAAAGTTTCAATATGACCGGGAACGCGATAGAGATCTAGCCTTGCGCAATCGTTTTCTGATGCCAATCTAGAACCGGAAATTGCCAAATACGGCCAATGGATACGGCTCTGTAGAGAGTCCAGGATGTCGATACGCTGAACCATTGGTAAACCCTCTATACTTGGATAGCCGCTAGAGTAAATTAAGATTTATTTAACCTTACTTCACCGATAACCTGCCTAACCATGACAACGGAACACGTTTACACCAATTATCGCTTGCAACTGCCAAATGAAGACGTTCTGGGTACCCTGGTGGTAAGAGAGGGGGCGATCGCGGACATTCAACCGGGTAGAGTTAATCAAGGGCAGAACGGTGATGGTGACTATCTGCTACCGGGATTAGTGGAACTCCATACCGATAACTTTGAAAAATGCATGTCTCCCCGCCCCAAAGTCACTTGGCCCTTGGATGTAGCAGCAGTTCACCACGATCGCGACCTAGCCGCTGCGGGCATTACAACCGTCTGTGATGCCATTTCCATCGGCGATCTGACTCCCAATGATTCCCCCATTCGCTTAACCCAGTTTGGTCCCATGATCGACACCATCCATCATGGTCAAACCGTGGGACGGTTTAGCGTTGATCACAAAATTCACCTGCGCTGTGAGTTGGGCTATGAGGGCACCTTTGACTTTACCGAAAAGTATGCCGCCCACCCGTTGCTGACGCTGATTTCGCTTATGGATCACACCCCAGGGCAGCGGCAATTTGCCCAAATTGACAAGTACAAGACCTACTACATGAACAAGCATGGGGTCAGTGCCGAAGATATGGATCACTACATTCAGGGGCGGATTGAGAACCAAAAACGCCATGCGATCGCCAACCGGCGGCAACTGGTGGAGTTGGCCCAAGCGAATAAAATTCCCCTGGCTAGCCACGACGATGCCACCGTGGATCATGTGCAGGAAGCGATCGGGGATGGGGCCGCGATCGCCGAATTTCCCACCACGTTAGATGCTGCCAAGGAAGCTCATGCTCACGGATTGCAGGTGTTGATGGGTGCGCCCAACCTAATTCTTGGGGGTTCCCACTCCGGTAACGTGTCCGCAATGGACTTGGTGGAGCGTGAGCTGGTGGAGATCATTTCCTCTGATTATGTCCCCCAAAGCTTGGTGCAAGCCATGTTTTTAATTGCGGCCCAGCGAGAGATTCCCATTTATGAAGCCATGCGATTATTTACGATTAATCCAGCTAAGGCCATCGGGTTGGGAGGCGATCGCGGCAGTCTAGAAGTGGGTAAACGGGCAGACCTGATTACCTTGCACCATGATGGCCAGGTGGCGCGGCTGACTTCGGTGGTAAGTCGAGGCAAGCGGGTAGCGTAATTCTGAGACGTGGATGGATGGATTTTTGCTTCCGGGAAGATAATGGAAACAAGCAGTCGAAAGTGAAGAATAGCAAACTGTTAACGGGCTTGTTGTCCTAATTTGGAACGGAAAAATTTGTATGGAAAAAGGACTGACTTGTAGGGCTTGATTTTAACGGGTGCAATCATGTCCTGGTTAATTAGACGGCATCCTGCTGCGAGCATGACCAAGCAACAAGTGCTCGATTGCATCAGGTCGCACAGGTTTGGAAAAGAAATAGCCTTGAGCTTCATGGCAGCCTTTCTCTCGCAAGAACTGTGCTTGATCTTCCGTTTCTACCCCCTCCGCAATCACCTGTAAATTCAGCGCTTGACCCAGGGCAATGACCGCCTCGGCGATCGCCATATCATTGGCATCCTCTGGAATATCCCGCACAAAGGACTGATCAATCTTGAGCTTATCGATGGGCAGCTGTTTGAGATAGCTTAACGACGAATAGCCCGTGCCAAAATCGTCAATACTAATCTGGATACCCAAGTTTCGCAAACGTTGCAATTGCTCGACCCGTTCTCCAGGATGTTGCATCACAAAGCTTTCCGTAATCTCTAGCTCTAGATGTTGAGCGGGTAGCCCACTCTCCAGCAAGGCTGTTTGCACCTCTTGCACAAAATCACGGTGCTGAATTTGTGGTCCTGCAACATTCACCGCCAGATGCCCAAAGTCAAGCCCCTGATCGAGCCAGTGTTTTCCTTGAATACAGGCGGTTCGCAGCACCCAAAACCCGATCTCTCGAATTAAACCACTTTGCTCGGCCAAAGGAATAAAGCGACCCGGAGACACCAGTCCCAACTCTGAATGCTGCCAGCGCAAGAGCACCTCCATTCCCTTCAAAGCCCCCACGGCTGCCCCTTCTTGGTTTCCCCCCGGCTGCAACTCTGGAGATATACTCGACGACAACTCTGGCCTTAACCCAACTTGGGGCTGATAAACCAGGTAAAACTCTTGGCGATTCAGGGCACCTTTGAGAGCATTTTCAGTCAGGGCTTGCTCAAAGACGGCTGCCGTCACGTCTTCTGCATAAAAGCAATACGTATTCCGGCCTTCTTCTTTGGCTTGATACATGGCCGCATCGGCATTGCGCAGGAGATCGGCGGCATTGTTGCCATCATCCGGAAATAAACTGATGCCTAAACTAGCCGTCATATAGACTTCTTGATTGCCCAAGGTGAAGGGAACCTTGAACACATCCACTAGTTTTCGCACCACCACGATGGCTCCTTCAGCACTCCCAATATCTTCCAGCAGCACGACGAATTCATCCCCACTAATCCGAGCGACCGTATCATCGGCCCGTAAGCTCCCGGTAAGGCGCAGGGACAACTGTTGCAAGAGCAAATCCCCACTGCTATGGCCTAAACTATCGTTAATTTGCTTGAAACGATCGAGATCGATAAAGACCAAGGCAAACTGCTGCTGTTGCCGTTTAGCCCGTTTAATACTTTGCTTCAGTCGAGCATTGAGTAACAGGCGGTTGGGCAAATCAGTGAGGGGATCGTGGTGGGCTAACCGCTTGAGTTGTTCCTCAGAGCGTTTGGCTGGGGTAATATCTGAAAAAACGCCTACATAGCCCGTGGGCTGTCCTTGCTCATTTCGCACGGTGCCAATGGTGAGGAGTTCAGGGTAAATGGAGCCATCTCGTCGCCGATTCCAGATCTCACCCCGCCAATAGCCCTGTTTCTTTAATTGTTGCCACAGTGCTTGGTAAAAGCTCCGATCGTGGTACCCCGATTGTAGAAGCCGGTGATTCTCACCAATTACCTCGTCCCGGCCATAGCCTGTAATTTCGACAAAGGCTTGATTGACATCTAAAATCGTGCCTTCAAGGTTGGTGATCGCCACACCCTGCACGGTGCTTTCAAAAACAGCGGCAGCTTGGTAGAGCTTCTGAGTGATGCGGCAATGCTGGACAAGCCGCCAGAGTTCATTGGAAATCAGTTGAACCGTTTCGATATCAACCTGAGTATAGGGATCTCGTTTCCCCACAACGTTCGTCAGCATCACCACCTGCCCTGCTTCAATCGTGGGGATGTTCATCATCGGGTTGGCGAAGGACTTGGCGATCTTTAGGAGAGGGGAGGCTACCTCCGGATCATCTGAGGCATTCAAGTGCTTCACATCAACGCTAAATTCGTCACTCAACCCATCGTTTAACCCATGATTCAACCCACGATTCAAAATCATGGGTTGCTGTTGCTGTAGGCCCTTGGCCCAGATGCCGATCTGGGTTGGAGGATAACGCTGGCCAGGAACTGCGATTTCCGGTGGGTCTGAGGTGGGGCGAGAGCCGGTTACGAATTCCAGAACTTGGCTGTTATCGTGGACAAAATGAATGAACGCCATCTGGCTCTCGGTGAGGGCTTCAATCAGTTCTAGCCCATGCCGGATCAAGGCGGCTTCATCCATCTGTTCTGCCACTTGGGGCAGGGTCAGCAGGACTTCTGCTCGCCGTTTTTCTAGGGCTAGAATACGCTGGGATTGATGCAGTAGGGTAATGTCTTCCCCGATCGCCTGATAGGCTCTGATGTTCCCCTGATCATCAAACAGAGCGCGATCGGTCCAGCGCTGCCAGCGTGGTCTCCCGTCGGGATGGATGACTGGATGTTCTTGGGTTTGGGTGGCCATCTCGATCGTCAACTGTTCCAGGTTTGCCCACACGGCAGCACGATTGGCTTCTGGAATCAAGTTGAGAAAATTGGTCCCGACCAACGACTCAACCGTTTGGCCAAAATAATCGGCATAAGCTTGGTTAACAAACGTGAGTTCCCCTCCAGGCAGGTAGCGACAGAGTAAAGTGGGAATATCCTCTACTAGACCTTGATACCGTTCTTTGCTTTGCTTTAGCGCCTCTTCCGAGTGCTTCCGTTCGGTAATATCCAGAATGCTAAAGGGCACATGATGACTATCTTCTAGATTTTGAGGAATCGGCATACTGATCAAGGTCACTAACTCTTGGCCGTCTAGGGTGTAGTAATGGGCTTCCGAACGAAAGATAGAATGGTTATCCCAAATGGCACACAAGGCATCAATGAAAACATTGATGGTGTTGGGGCCAAAGGTTTTACCAATATCCTGTAAATACTCCTGACGGGTTTGGGCCTTAAAGAGCGCTAAGGTGGCTGGGTTTACCTCCACCACTTCTACTAGGGCGGCTAGGTCCCAAGCCTGTTGCCTATTTTGTTGGAGGTAGTCCCGTAGATGGGTCACTCCTGATTGCCGTAGCGCCTCCAAGGCGGTGAGGACAGCGGAGAAATCTTCCTCCAGGATGCCCACTTCTGACATGGTAAAAAGTCTTTGATAGCGAGCCTGGGTTTGCTTCGAGATTTCCGTTCGTTCGGCGGCAAGTGCTTCTGCTTGATTTTTGAGCATGAGCGCTTCTTTGACTTGGCGCAGGGCAACTGCAAAGCCAATGGAAGCTAGGGCCACCACTAGAATCAATAGTTGTAGTTTCCAAGTTTCACCGCCAAAACCCTGGGAATGCATTAAGGGTGGGGGGTGGTCTAGGTTGATCTGCCACACGGCCACAGTGGTCCATAACAGTCCCGCAAAAGCGACTCCCGCCGTTTCAAATCGGAGCGCTGCCCACATCAGGACGGGAAAAATCATGTAGGGCTGGATGGTAAACTGGGTGGTTTGGGCTAGGTCCCCGAATTGGAACAGGCTAAGGACCACGGCTATCAGTAAAATACTGAGGAATTCTAGTTTTTCCTGAAGTGGCGATCGCCAACAGCTTTGCCAACCTTGAATCAGGGCGATCGCACAGGGCGAGACGAAGAGAATTCCTAATCCCGCAGAACTGTACCAACTGTAGTAGACCGCGCCCCAATTGGTGGCAGGGGTGAGGCGAATAATGGTGGTGGTGGCGATCGCAGCTGTCACCAGGGGAATGCCTGAAACCACCACGATTAGAAATATCACTAACTGTTTAATCGATTGAAACGTCTTTTGCCCCCCACAGTATTGTTGAAAGACTAAGGCTCCTAGGACGGCCTCAATGGTATTGGTGGCAAAAAAGATGGTGATCAGGGTGAAAGAGCGTTCCAGGATTCCGGCTTCAATGAGGAGGGTGATGCCATACCCCACCAGCAAAATTTTGAGCCAGTGCGATCGCGGCACCGTAACCAGAAATCCTAGGAGGAATCCCCCCGCAGGCCAGATCACGGCGGTCTTTCCGGCTGGACTCAGGACACTTAACCCCAACAGCAAGGAAACTGCATAAAATACAGCAAAGAGCAATAACTTGCTTGACTGTCGTTTAAGCACAGTGCGCCCTATGTTCATGCCCTCATCCCTTTAGCTTGCGTCAGACATTTCCCATTGCTGTGGCCTGCACAGAATTGTTGTATGAAGATTTATTATGCCACATCCGCTCTGGGGGTTAGCTTAAAGCCTTGAATTGCTTTAGATTATTTAAATTTTTCGCAGGACTTGATTAGATCGGCTCAGCTTGAACGCTCTGTGGTTTAGCTCCTATCTGATATTCTCGATAGGTGGCGATCGCCCAAGAAGTAACAAACGCCGTCCCTGGGGCACATCCAACTGTCGAAGCTGTAGAGTGGCCATTTTTTAAAGCTCCAATTCGTTAAGACTCCAGATCTGAATGTCAAGAACGACATGCTAAGGACAACATCATGTCGGGTGAAATCATCAGCCACTTGAGTCCCAACAAAGCGCCGTTTAGCCTGCAAACGGTTCGAGCTGATCTGCCCGTAGCCAAATATTAGACGTGGGGACATGGCCAAATTTGACCAGCATATAATCCCCTCGCATATCCACAATTTCCCCTTTGGTTTCAAATAAATAATCGGGGAGCCTACCATCACTAGCCTGGGCTTCAACGCTTCCTTCTAGCTGTTCCCGAATAGCCCGAACAATGCTGCCCTTCTTCATCTTGGCTGCCATAGCTGCTCCTTCCACCGATTGGTCTCGCTTGCTATGGCGATCGTAGCACTATTTCGGGAGCCCATTCGGGCACTGACCGCATTAAACCAGAGAACCGCCGCAACTTGATCCCGATCCCGCCGTACAACCGTAGCAAAATGGGGCCGTCTTCACTGTTTGGATTAAATCTAAGGTGTTGTTGTCTAAGAGCATGGCTAGGGTCAGGGGGGTTCCATCAGGCATCGTCGCGGGGAGCTGCTCCATTTGGTTGAAATCACAATCGTAGATGGTGCCAAGATAATCTATGGATAACTGATTGCGGCACATCAAATTAGCAACGGTTGCTGGATTAAACCCTGCTTCTAAAAACTGGAGGTAGGGAGTATGGAGGTTTTGCCGTTTCAAGTATTGCTGTGTTCGACCAATGGGCAGGTTGGTGATGGTCAATAATTGGTTAAAGGCAATGTTGAAGTGTTCTGCTAAAAAAGCCTTGTAGTCTTTTTGGAGAATGACTTGATCGGGAGGCAGTGAGAAGTTGTCGTGGGTGGGCAATGCGGGGTTGTACACGAGGTCCAAGATTAGATCGGGGTGATGGCCATAGCCTAGTTGATTCAACTGTTGGATCGCCCGAACGGAGTTATCGTAAACGCCAGAGCCGCGTTGCTTGTCCACATTTTTTTCTAAGTAACAGGGCAATGAGGCTACAACTCGCACTTGATTGGCGGCAAAATACTCCGGCAAGTCTTCATATCCCGGCACAAAAAAGATGGTGAGATTTGAACGGACGATCACCTCTTTGTCTCGCGATCGCGCTGCGGCCACCAGTTGCCGGAAGCCGTAGTTCATCTCCGGTGCGCCCCCGGTCAGATCGACGGTTTGAATTTGGGGAAAGCGACGGATGATGGCTAGAAGCTGATCACAGGTCTCAGGCGATAGCTCTTCGGTGCGCTTGGGTCCGGCTTCGACGTGACAGTGAGTACAGGCCAAATTACACTTTTTGCCCAGATTAATTTGCAAAACGCTAATTTGTTGTTTGGTCAACGGACCCGATAGCTTTTGCTGAAAGGGTGTGACTGTGCCCTGCCGCTCAAGAGCCTGAACCATAAAATCGCTCCTTAAACCTGGAATTCTTTAGAGTGCTAATGTTGTGATATTGTGACGTACTTTAGAGGTCTGCGGGTGAGAAGTTCCTGAATATTTGCCGAGACGAGTGCCGAGATGAGTGCTGAGACGAGTCAGGGTGATGCCACCAAGAGATACTGAAGACCATCGAGGAGTTGCTGGTTCTCTGGAGGTTGTCGGACAGCAATGCGAAAGTAGCGATCGCCCAATTCCGCAAAACTGAGGCAATCCCGAATCAGGATCTGGCAATGCTGCAAGAGTTGTTGTTGCAGTTGGGTACTAGAGACATCGGTGCGCACCAGCAGAAAATTAGCCGAGGCCGGAAACGGGGTTAACCCTGGTATTGCTTGTAAGGTTTTTGATAAGCAAGGACGAGTGGACCGAAGCCAATCCCAGGTTTGTTGCTGAAAGTCATGGTCGTTTAGCGCTGCGATCGCTGCCACTTCTGCCAGGGTATTCAC
>JBFRWC010000395.1:0-7484 GCA_051439365.1 Leptolyngbyaceae cyanobacterium | reverse complement strand
AAATATCTAGTAGATGGCATAAGCTAAACAGATTTTATTTTGCGTATTTTGGTGGCTGACCCCCGCCAGCGGCGGGGTTCAGCCACGCAAATTAAATACCAATCAGCTTAGCAAGGAAAAGACATTATCCTTAATTCAAATGTACTCTAACAGTTAGTTATTGAGAAGATGCCTCTCAATCAGAGTAAAGCTACGAGTGATCGTATCAAGCAGTTCTCCGTTGAGTTGATTCTTAGAGTAAATATCTAGAGAAATTGTGTTGTCTCCCAGGGAAAGGCCACTGCCGACTCGGAAATCACCTTGGCGATCGCCAAACAAAGCATAGGGTTCAACATTCTCAGTCTGCCTCACCTGTCCTTCGTTCAAGTTGAGGAACATACTTTCCACATCACCAAAATACTCGCTGGTTTTGTTAACAACAGCGGCATCCGTGAGATTTTGACCCGATGTTACGGCAAGTTCAGCGCCATCTTCACGGGTTTGAATCAGGCTATCGGTGTCAGCATCATAGAGACCGACGGTGACATCCTGCACCAGATCATCCACCACAGTAAATTTACGGACTACGGTATCCAGCAAATCACCTTTTCCGTTTTTCTCCGCGAAGATATCTAGGCTGAGGGTGTTGCTACCCGCTATCAGATCAAGGTCGCCCTGAAAGAAGTTGCCGTTGCGATCGCCAAACAAGGCATAGGGTTCCACATTTTCTTGCTGGATGATTTGCCCGTCATTCAGATCGAGGGCAACGCTACCAATGGCTCCGGCTAGAGGGCTGGCATCGGGCGCGTAGGCAGCGATCGCAACATTGCCGCCTGCCAAATCACTGGCAAACAGTTGATTATTTTCTCGCAGCACCGTAATCAATTCGTTGGTATCGGTGTCGTAAAGGGCCAACTCCAGTGCCGGAGCCACCAGGGTGCCATCAGCATTGACTTGCAAGGTAATTTCGTCACCATACACCCGTCGCTCCGTATCGATCAACTCGTAGTTAGAGTCAAGAATGGGGAAGCTATACACAGGAGTAAACGTAATCTCAGCACCGCCGTCGTCCCCCAATCGTTGGACATTGACTTCCAAGTGGCCATAATGCTTACCGCCAGTGATGTTTTGTAACACCCCGTCCACTTCAGCCCATAGTTCCGGCTCACTTTGGTCCGCCGTCCACTGGCTAAAAGCGTTGTACCCCAAGAGATCACCATTGGCATCGGTGCGTTGGCCCCGCATCCCGTCACCTGCAACGCCGACATCATAGTAATAAACGCCCAGACCATCCCCATCTTCATCGACAAAGCTACGCTCAAACATTTCACTGTGGCCAGAGAACACCGCCACCACGCCATACTGCTCAAACAACGGCTGGTACTGACGCATCGGTGTGCCCCCCTGCCCCGACGAATTTTCGTGGTTCATCGGTAGACCGTGGGTACCGTTGGAGTAAGGCGCATGGTGAAATTGAGCAAAGACCATTTGCCCGTTGGCTCTGGCATCCTCCAGTTGCTCAATCACCCAATTCCACTGAGGACTACCGGGATTGAAATCCGCCAAATCCGTACCGCCCTCCGCTTCGTACTGTTCGCGGGTGTAGTTCTGCTGAGTGTCGGTGCCTGTCCCGGTAAATTCCAGCCCACTAATTTTGGCAGGTTGCCCCTCGCCCCCATAGTTATTGCGGCTATCATCCGGCTCCCCGTTGGAACTATCCAGGGTAAGAATCGTAACAGGACCGTAATCAATCCGGTAGTAGTTATCTTGATGTTCGGGAGTGCCGTTGGCGGGAGCATCAAAGTAAACCGCAAACTTCTGACGACCAAACAAGGGACCAAAACGGCCATCGGCGTCGGTGCTGTAGCCACCGTTGAGTGCGCCGAAGTTCTCCCAGTTGCCCAATGCTGGCAGAATGGGATACTCCGATAAACCGCTATCAAATTCACCCGCGTTGTGACGGAAGAACTCATCCCAAGCAGGCTGATAACCACCACCCTGAATTAAGTCTCCCGGCATCACCAAAAAGTCAGGATTGCGGCTGTTGATAATTTCTAGGTTGTTGAGATAACCGACGTTTTCAGTCAAAGGATAGTCCAGGCGACTGCCAGAAGTCCCCAACGTCTCGGCCCAAAGACTATCATCCACGGACGGACGAGCTAAGGAATCAGGGTCTAGCGCTCCCTGCTGCCAGTCCCGACGATTGACGCGACCGCGAGGCTCGGTTTCGCTATCAGAGAAAGCCATAAAGCGAATGCTCTCCCAGTCATCAGCGGTGGGCGCAGTGGTAAAACTGGCTGCAAATACTTCCCCATCGACCGTCACGGTGTAGGTATAGGTGCTGTCAGGCTGCAATCCGCTGACATCAACGGTATGCTTGTAATTCTCATCACCCAACAACCAAGATCCTTGCTCTAGGCCACTAATTTCTTGGTTGCGTTCAGCATTGGTGTAGCCCAGCAGTGGCTCAAAGGTAGGGGAAGTGGTGAAGGTGAGAGGGGCATCTAAACCGGGTCCAGTAATGGATACGTCACCAGATGTATCTGCTTCAGTGAACCAAGTAATATACATACCATCGCTGGATGGCTGTTGCAAATAAGGATTAACGCGAAATGCCATGATTGGGTAGTGCCTCCATTAGGATTAATTCAAGTCAAATCAAAAAAATGGGCATGAAAATGAGGAGGAGTTGAGCATGGGCCAAACTCCTAAGACCCACTAAAGACGCTTAACAGCCTTATTCGGCGGTGTTCGCTGATAAGACAGCCGCCTTATGGCAAGTCAGAATGTGGCGACAATTGAGGTCGTCACAAGGGTTAATGATGGCAGGTTAAAAATTGCTGTAAATATCAGGAATGATATCCAGATCGACAAAAGCTCGGCAAAAATCTCTCTTGAATATATTTTCTATCACAATCTCCGTAACACTCTATCCTCTTGCAGTAGAGGGTAGAATCAAGGTGAAACACAGCTAGATTGCCCACAATTAACGATTACAGCAATTTCTTGCTCTTCCATCGAAAAATTAAGACACTCTTCAAGCAGGCTAACGAACTTTCTCTGCTTAAATTATCACGGTTCTCAGATCAGAATGTTAAGGTTGGGGAGACAGTAAGTTAAGGTCTGGTAAAGCGCGATCGCGTTTCTAAGCATTTTTTTTGCAGGGAAAGTTAAAGCTAGGGTGAAGACTCCTCAAGTGGGTCATTCTCGCCGATAAAAGACCTGAGTTACTCGCCCCAACCTTAGTTAGGACAAGACTCTCAGCAAAGCTTAACGCCTATTAGACAAACTGTTACGCACAATACGAAACCATGAAGATTCAGTAAATGTTCTAAGCGACTGGCCTCAGCTTAATCAAAGGATAATCTTAAGTTGCGAAGCTACTTACGTAGATTTACAGGCCCGTATCCCAATTTTGCCGTTTCTAGCTATGGTCACAGTTGCGGAAATGCAGACTGTGGAACGCTCGATTGTGCCAACGTTTGGTGACGCCAACGTTTGGTTATGCCGACTTTCGGCTATATCAGCCCATAGTGTTGGCGTATTAGCTAGGGGAGACGCAGTGCGTCGCTGGATGTAGACATTGGATGTAGACATTGGCAAGGGCGGGACTGAGAAGGCGATCGCCCATCTTACAGCACGACTTTGAAGCAGCCTCCGTATTTTGGGGTAGATCAATCCATCTCTTGGATTCGTCCCTCACGGATGCGATGACGGGTAGGAGATCTCAATAGGTCGAGGCTTCTATCAGATTGGCTATTGTTCATAACTTGTTAAATCCTAAGAGGAGAATTCTACGTGGCTACAACCCTTTCGGCAGGTGATATCGCTATCATCGGTTTTAATTATGACAACCCCGACGAATTTGCTTTTGTGCCTCTCGTCGATCTGAGTGCAGGCACAGAAATTAACTTCACTGATAATGGTTGGCAAGCGGCTGGCAGTTTCAGAGCAACTGAAGGAACTTTTACCTGGACCGCACCCACCCCCATTGCTGCTGGAACAGTCATTAATCCTACTATCAGCAGCATTTTATTCTCAGCTTCTGGCGACCAGATTATTGCTTATCAGGGAGATGCCAGCAATCCAACCTTCATTTACGCTCTCAACAGTGAAGGGAATCCCGGTGTTTGGCAGTCTGATTCTACTAGCTCCAACACGTCTGCTCTGCCCACGGGGTTAGTCAATGGTGAAACCGCAGTCGCTTTAGACGAAATTGATAACGCCATTTACACAGGCATCACGTCTGGAAGCAAAGCGGAACTCCTTGCAGCCATTAGCGATCAATCTAACTGGTCTGGAAGCAACAGCACAAGACAAACACTGCCCACAAACGCTTTCAGCGTAAGCGGCACTGGTGGATCTAATCCACTCATCAATGAAGTTTATGTCAGCCACACTGGCACAGATGACACCGAATTCATCGAAATCTTTGGCACTCCCGGTACATCTCTGGAAGGTTTGAGTTTCATCGGCATCGAAGGCGATAGCGGGTCTGCCATTGGCACCATTGATGCTCGTTTTGATTTTGATGCTACCCATGTGATTGGTGATAACGGCTTTTTCTTGGTTGGCAACCCTACTGGTTTAACGAATAACTATGGTGTGACTCCCAACGCTGACATTAGCAATAATTTTCTAGAAAACAGCAGTTCGACTTTTGCTCTGGTTGAAACCAGTAGTCTTTCCGGGACTTCTGTTACGGGAAGCGAAGGGGTGATCGATACGGTGGCCCTGACTGATGGTGGTGTAGGCGATACTTTCTTCTTTGATGCTCCTATCATTGGTCCCGATGGTCCCTTTCTCCCAGCGGGTGCGCGTCGCGTTACGGATAGAGTGGATACTGACACGGTTGCCGATTGGGTCATCAGTGATTTCTTCCTAGGTGCTGATAATACGCCGACGGCTGGAACTGCTGACGTTATTATTCCTGAGCCTACTCTAGTCCCTATCTACACAATTCAAGGCGCAGGTCATGCCTCTGCTTTAGACAGTCAAACTGTCACGACCACAGGGATTGTTACTGCTGTTGATACCAACGGCTTCTATCTGCAAGATGCCACGGGTGACAATGACATTGCCACCTCCGATGCCATTTTCGTTTTCACGGGCAGCGCCCCTGGCGTGAGCGTTGGTGACGAACTACAAGTTGAAGGGACGGTTTCTGAGTTCACCCCTGGTGGTACGAGCACTCGTAATCTCTCTACAACTCAGATTAGCGGTAGCCCCACTATCACCACCCTCAGTACAGGCAACGCTCTCCCTGTGGCGACGATCATTGGTGCCAGTGGTCGGGTTGTTCCTTCCGAAAACATTGATGATGATGCCTTTGCGAGTTTTGACCCCGAAACCGATGGGATCGACTTCTTCGAGTCCCTTGAAGGGATGCTGGTGACGGCGGAAGACTTGGTCGCTGTCTCTGGCACCAACCAGTTTGATGAAATCTTTGCTGTGGTGAATCAGGGTGCCAATGCCACGGGTATCAGCGATCGCGGCACTCTCAACATCAGCCCTGATGACTTCAACCCTGAGAAAATTCAAATTGATGAGGACTCTGGGATCTTTGACTTTGACTTCCCTGAGGTGAACGTCGGTGACACGCTGGGTGACGTGACTGGTGTTGTAGGCTACGGTTTCGGTAACTTTGAAATCTACCCCACGCAGGATTTCACGGCCAACATTCAGTCTGCGGGGTTGCAGCCAGATTCCACCTCTTTAGTGGGCACCTCTGACCAACTGACCGTTGCCAGCTACAACGTCCTTAACCTTGACCCAGTGATTGAGGTGCAAGCCAATACCAACGGTGGCCAATCTCGCAACGTGGATGATGACTTGGGTAATGGTCGTTTTGAGGCGATCGCCCAACAAATCGTCAGCAACTTGAATGCCCCTGACATCATTGGCTTACAGGAAATTCAGGACAACACGGGTGGCGAAATTGTTGATGACATTATTGCTGCTGATGTGACTTTGCAGACGCTGATCGATGCGATCGCCGCCGCAGGTGGCCCCACCTACGAATTCATCGACAACACCTTCATCACCGATGAAGCCAGTGGGGGTCAGCCCGGAGGGAACATCCGCAACGCCTATCTGTACAATCCCGATCGCGTTGATGTGGTTGACGGATCGGTGCAAACCATTAGCGGACAAGGTGCAGGAGAAGCCTTTGAAGGTGCCCGTTTGCCCCTGGTTGCCACGTTTGACTTTAACGGCGAAGACATCACCGTGGTGAACAATCACTTTTCCTCTAAGGGGGGCAGTGCCCCAATTTTGGGGATCGAGCAGCCCTTTGATGCCCGTCAGGAAGATGTCACAGTCAACGGCAGTTTGGATGAGCGTCAGCGTCAGTCTGCCGCAGTTCAAGGGTTCGTTTCTGGAGTGTTGGCAGCAGACGCTAATGCCAACGTGGTTGTCTTGGGCGACTTGAATGAGTTTGAATTCGTGTCTCCCGTGACAGGTTTAGAAGACGCAGGTCTGACGAACTTAACTAACACGGTGCCAGAGAATGAGCGGTATACCTTCAACTTCCAAGGGAACTCTCAGTCGCTGGATCACATTTTGGTGAGTGACAGCCTCAACACCACAGCTGAGTTTGACATCGTTCATGTTAACTCTGAGTTTGCGAGAACTAGCTCCACTGCCAGTGACCATGATCCTTTGTTGGCAAGGTTTACCTTCGCCCCAGTCGAGCCTGAAGTGTTCACCCTAGAGTTGCTCCATGCGGCGGATCAGGAAGCGAGTGCGGCGGCCATCCAAGATGCTCCTAATTTCTCCGCTGTTCTGAATGCTCTCCGTGGCCAAGACCTGGGGAACGATGGCCTTGCGGACAATACTTTAACCTTGTCCTCTGGTGATGCCATTATCCCTGGTTTGTTCTTTAATGCCTCTGAGGCGGTGTTTGGGTCTGCGGGGATTGCGGATATCCAAATCCAGAATGAACTGGGCTTTCAGGCGATCGCCCTCGGCAACCACGAATTCGACTTTGGCACCGGAACCTTGGCCGGACTGATTGATGGCTCTGCACCCGGAGATCTCTTCGGTCAGGACTTCACCGGGACTGACTTTCCCTACTTGTCCGCGAACTTAGATTTCTCCACTGATGCGAATCTGGCCCCTCTAGCGGTTGCAGGCGGTCAAGCGCCCCAGGCTAACGTTGTCACCTCCTCCACCGTTATCGATGTCAATGGTGAGAGCATTGGTGTCGTCGGTGCCACTACACCCACGTTGGGTAGCATCTCCAATCCTGGTGATGTGAGTATTGCGCCAGCACCTTTTGGCGCTAACCCCACTCCGGCGGAGTTAGATGCTCTCGCGGCTGAAATTCAAACCGAAGTCAATGTGCTGTTGGCGACTGACCCTAGCCTCAATAAAGTTGTTCTGCTATCCCATATGCAACAGCTTGATATTGAGCGTGCCTTAGCCCAGCGCTTGGAAAATGTGGATATCATCGTGGGCGGTGGCTCCAATACTCGTTTGTTTGATGAGAGCGATCGCCCCCGTGC
>JBFRWC010000394.1:0-3406 GCA_051439365.1 Leptolyngbyaceae cyanobacterium | reverse complement strand
CTATTACTGGGTACGCCAATTTCCACCTCTGGCTGGGCTGCTTCTACCAAGCGCACTACGGGCTGGCTAGCTCCCACCACCGTGCCTTCATCCTGTTGCCGCTCGCCGATCAGTCCGTCAAACGGCGCAACAATCGTACTTTTGTCGATGGTGACATCAATATTGGTAATCTGAGCAGCCAACTGTTGTACCACCGCTTCCTGGGCGGCAACTTGCTCCGGGCGAGTTCCATTTAGTAATTCTTGGAGTTGGCTCTGGGCTGAAGCCAACCGTTCGGCCAGAGCATCCGCACTCAAGGCAACGATATCTAACTCTTCCCGTGCGATCGCCCCTTCCTCCACCACATATTCCCGCCGCGACTGGCGAATCCGCTCCAGTTCCAACTGATTTTCTAAATCCCGCACCGTGGCAGAGGCAGCATCAATATCTTCTTGCCGAGGACCTCGCTGCAATTCCGCCAGTACAGCCATCGCCTGATCTCGCTGGGCTTCCAGTTGCGATCGCTGGGCTTCCAGGTTACGGGTATCTAGTCGCGCCAGAGGAGTTCCTTTGGTGATGCGATCGCCCCGATCTACTCCCACCCAAACTAAGGTGCCGCCTTGCTCAAACCCCAAATCACTGGTTCGCAACGCTGCCACTTGTCCGGTGTACTGCCGCGTGATCGTAAACGAATCCGACGGTTCAAGCTCAATGGCTTCAACCTTCAGGGTGTTCACCTGGTTCACCACAGCGGTTGCAGATGGGGTGGCAAAGACTCTCTGCTGTCGGGTCCAGGCGATCGCCATCCCCAGTGCCAGCAGCAACAATCCAACCTGTCCCAAGGTTTTGAGTTTTAGTGGTGGGATAGAGAATCGATGGCCTGCTTTATGGGTAGATTTCGGCAAGTCAGTTATGGGGGCACCATACTCTAGAGGTAAAGCCAGTTGGCTATATTCTTCAGGAGGCGTGATGTCAGACAGCGTGCATACATCATTCTCGTGGGTCACATTTGAATGAACCATTGCGGCAGATTCTCCTTTCCATAGGATATTTAATAGTTGAAACCGATCGGTCTTTTTTGGGACAAAAAAAATTACTGATTCTTTCAGTGTGCGGCGAGTTTTGCTTTCTCCTTCTGTTTTTGCTTCCGCCTGATCGTTAGGGAAATAAACCGCTTCCAGGTCTTGAAATCCCGATCGCTAGGTTCTGTTACCTGCCAAGATTCCCGTTCTGTCACACGTTCAAACCACCCCTGCACGTGGGGAAATTCCTCAAGCGAGACCCCTAAACGGCTCATTAAGCCAATCGTTGGCGCAACAACCACGTCACCCAGTGTTAGCGCCTCACCCCCAAAGTATGGTGACTGATCTAACTGATTTGCCAGAAAGCCCAATGCAGTGTTGACGTGTTGAATGGCCTGATCAAAATCCGTGGGATTTGATTCCTTCGTGACCAAGCTGACAACTTTCGTGATGATTTCATTAGCGGATACCATCTGCGCCATTCGCATCCGGGCGATTGCCTCAGGCGATTTAGGCAACAAACTGGGCGAGGGATACTTCAGCTCCAAGTAGTCCAGAATAGCGATCGACTCAATGATGGAGAAGCCATCGTCCACTAAAACGGGCACATGGTGGAATGGATTCAACGCCAAGTAGCCTGGTTTGTATTGATCGCCACTAAGTTGAACGATAACTGGTTCATAGTCGATCCCATTTTCTATAAGTGCAATCCAAACTCGACGGGCAATGGGTGAAAGCGGATGGTAATAGAATGTCAGCATAGAGTTTTCCTAGGGGTATCATTTAAAACAAACCGATCGGTCTTTTATTGGGTAAAAAAATATTGAGTCTTCTGGCTAACTGGTTGGCGACTCAGCTTGCAGCGTCGCGGCGATGTAGTTACCAAGGTGGGCTTGCACCAGATCAAGATGGGTGCGATCGCCATACAGTCGGGTCAACATCATCGCCCCCTCTAGGGTTGCAATCAAAATGCTAGCCACGGCCTCAGGCACGATGTGATCATGAATCTCACCTTTATCGATTCCCCGTTGAACCACCCGCATAATTAGGCCACGCCACTGGGTCATCGCCTGCTGCACCCGCTCCCGCAGAGCCGGATGGGCATCATCACTGTCAATGGCAGTATTCATCAACGGACAGCCACCTTCAAATGGAATCTCATCGATGGACGTACAAAAGGTGTGAACAATGGCCTGGAGTTGAGCGATCGCTCCCGTTGCGCCTGCTACGGCGTTCCAATATCGCTGCCCAGTGATATCCATTGCATGGTCAAATGCTGCCAGCGCCAATTCATCTTTGCTTTTGAAATGGTTGTAAATGCCTCCCTTCTTCAGTCCCGTTGCTTGCATAATGTCAGACATGGACGCACCCGCATATCCCTTCTGATTAAATAGGGACACCGATTTCTCGATAATATGCGATCGCGTTTCCTCTGCTTTGGACATGGTCATACAAAATCATTTCCTGAAAAGACCGATTGGTCTTTTTTGCAGTATAGCAGATTGAGCCGTGATGTCTTGAGTGAATATTGGGGGCTAATGTCTAATGGGGTTCTTCAAGATAGCCAGCCAGTTTGCCCGGTCGAGATCTCACGATACAAACTGTCTAACTCCGCATTTAGTGGAGATGCTGCTTGTGATGGCGAATCGTTTTACTGAGCTGTTTCCACCGACGTTTGGTATTTTGACGGGTATGGTTATCCTGCCGTTCTTCTAGCCACTGTTGCTCCCGCTGGAGCTTTTGGTAACTGTGCAATCGTCGAGGGTCGAGGGTGCCATTGGCGATCGCATCCTGGACAGCGCATCCTGGTTCCTGGTCATGTTGGCAATCCCGAAACTTACAGTTTGCTCCGAGGCTGGCAATATCGCTAAAGGTTTCCTCCAAACCGGAACCATCGCTCCACAGTTGGAGTTCACGCATCCCCGGTGTATCAATCAGCAAAGCTCCCGATGGCAACGTTAAAAGCTGACGATGGGTGGTGGTATGGCGACCCCGGCTATCGTCGGCTCTCACGGTCTGAGTAGCTTGCTGCTGTTGCCCCAACAAATAGTTGGTCAAGGTAGATTTGCCTACCCCCGATGAACCAATCAGGGCGATGGTTTTTCCAGACACTAGGTAGGTATCCAGCTGCTCTAACCCTTGATTTGCAGTGGCACTAATGGGATGAATGGGTACCCCAATCGCAATGGCTTCCACTTGAGCAATTACCTCATTCAAGTCAGCACACACATCAGCTTTATTCAGCACCACGACCGGACTAGCCCCACTTTCCCAGGCTGTCACCAAATATCGCTCGATCCGCCGCAGGTTAAAATCACCATCCAACCCGGACATCAGAAACACCGTATCTACATTGGCCGCCACGATCTGTCCTGCCGTTGTATGGCCAGCCGCTTTTCTGACAA
>JBFRWC010000393.1:0-9184 GCA_051439365.1 Leptolyngbyaceae cyanobacterium | reverse complement strand
AATGGCAACTACGCATTTGTGAATACGCCCTACAGCAGCACCGTTGATATTATCGAGTCGGAACCGCGTCGGGAAACCATTATGGAGGGCAGTACGGAGCAAACCGTGCGGATGGCGACGATTCGGGTTTCCAATCCCGATCCAGCCGTGAGCGATCGCAATGCCAGTATGGTGTCCAGCGCCCGCATTGGCACCGATGCTGGGTTATTAATGGCGGTTCCCGTAGATGGGATTGACTATGGGGCTGGAATCGTACTGTACGGTGAGGTGAACGACGAATGCCGTCAAATTACTGGACAAGCTTCCATTAGTGGTATCAGCGAAACTACTGTGCCGTTTACCTTGGAGCGATTGGGTGTGCCAGAGTCAGAGCCAGAACCACCAGTGCCTAACGGTATTGTCAACGTAACAGGCGGGTGGGTGGCCGTAATGCTCATTGATGGTACACCGGACTACAAACACATCAATCAACTGACTCAGAGAGGCAATCAACTGACTTTTGTATCGGGAATTTCTGGAGCTTCTTTTGAGGGAATCATTGAGGATAATCAGGTTACAATCGCCTTCCTTACAGATGATCCAAGTGTGGGGACAATGAATGAGACAGGCGATCGCATTACCTTCCCCGATTTAGTCATGGTCCGGTTGGGTTCACCGACCTGTCCAACTTATGAAACCTGCCAGATTCCATAGACAACGCCATCTTTGGTGTCCAATATGTTGCTAGAAACTGGAGATATGAGAACTTTCAATTCTGTTAGTCAGACCTATCATTGATATGGGTTCGCCGAAATTCCTTACAGAAAGCTGATGGTGTTATCTTAAATTTCTTCTTAAAACAGCGACTAAAATAACTTTGATCATTGAAGCCACATTGAAGAGAAACTTCGGCAATTTTTAATGGTGTGGTACGCAGCAAGTTAGCCGCATGATCCAAACGAATGTCATTGTAATAGGCATGGGGCGATCGCCCCGTTTCAGCTTTAAATAGGCGTAAAAAATGAGACTGACTCACCTCTGCTACAGTGGCCATCTCCACTAGGCTCAGCGGTTTTCCCTGAAGCACCGCAGTATGAATCAGCTCTTTAACCTGCCGCAAAATCGGTGCTGACAGACCGTCAAAAGGAAGTTCTTTTGGTTGCGGTTTACCCACATTCACTCGACGAGCAATTTCCAGCGCTAGGGCCAACGCATAGGTATCGCTATAGATGTGCCCTTGGGGGCAACCCTGTCGGATATCCAGAATAATTTTCCTGGCTAGATATTGTAATTCAGCATCATGGGGATGAATAAACGGGTGAATAGCAGCGCTACCACAATCCAATTCTTCGTCAAATAAAACCGGATGAAATAGTAGTACACTAAAGCCTACAGGTTGATCCCAAGTGACTCCATGATCAACATGGGCAGGATAGAAAAAGAGTTCTCCTCCCCTTAAATCTTGATCATTACGATCATCCCCTAGGCGGCGCTGATGTTTTGAATTAGCCCCATCATCAATGATTTCTAGAACATGCATGGGTAATTGGTGTTCCGATAATTGGCAAGGAGAATGATAATAATGAGCCAAAAATATATTAGTTAATCCCGTATCTCGACTGGTAAATTCAGGTGCTTCGGGTAATGCGGTACGAGCATAGAGATCTAATCCAACTGCATCAATGGCGTAATTGGGGTTTGGGGTTTGGGGATTAAACATGGGTCGTCTCACTCAATGGGGCGGCAAGGGGCAAAATAGATTTATGAAAAAAGGTGAAGCCTGGTTGGGGCACCACTTGTTTCTGGTGATTAACCGAGGGATAGGGCAGGGAGTAGAAGTGACCGTTCTCAGAAAGGCTTTGGGCGATCGCTCCCCAAGAGGGCAATTCCGTTCCGGCGACCCTGGCAAAATCCATGACCTGATGGCCATGCACCGCTTCTGAGGCCCACTGCTGGGTGTAATTCATGGCTTCACCGTGGGCACCTGCGCTGACATATGCCCGGATCGCTGCTTCCGATTTCCACAGCAGAGCGGTCCATCCGGCTAAGTCAGCAGTAAACATAATCTTGCCTTGGAGAAATCCAGGGGTGCGCTGGGCTTGCCGCACCGACCGGAAAGTATACAGGGCAAATGGGAGGAGGTAGAGGGGCGATCGCAATCTCAACCGCGTCATTGAGAGATAAGTCATGGCTCAGGCTTTTCCTATCGTTAATCTTTCCTTCAGAACTTAATCGACTAAACGCTAGATCCAGAAACGAAAAAATTATATCTACTTAAATAATAGTCAAGGAGGCAAAAGACTGAATCACTTGTAGCTAACTGACACAATCGATATTGCTGTTGAGGAGAATAGCGATCGCTCTGTTCTCAGAATATCCTTACGAGAATGCTGTTCCCCTTTGCGATAGCACTAACTTCATGAAGTTTTTATACAGTCACCGTATTTTTACGAATGATTAACTCTCAGTAAAGAGTTATGGCTTGTCCCCGGACGGGCACACTAAGTCTGAGCCATTTGAGGACATTAAACTATGGTCATAACATTGACACAGTTGCAATCTGCACTGGAACACCTTCCCAAAGACGCATCACACGCGACCATCGATCGAATATTTACGCCGCCTTTGGTTCGTGGTTTGGGATTTCTACAGGGAGAATCGGCTCCTGACTATAAAACTGGTTCACGTCTGAGAGCAGATCATGCGCTGCGGAAGACACAGGATGGAGATATTTTTCTAGAAACAGAGCGTAATCCATTTTTAATCATTGAGCTTAAAGCTAGAAATATCAGTTTATCAGAAGGGACAAAGACACATCTTGACACTGTTAAACAGTTAAAGGAGTATCTTCTTGATGAAAGATGTTGTCAGAGTGCTAAATGGGGGCTTATTTATAATGGTCACCAGATCCAACTTTTTCGTAAATACGGCAAAGTCATGCATCCCGCCACTCCCTCTATTGGCCTAAATCTCGATAATGTGGATGATGTGATCACTGGCATTCGGAAAAAAATAGAAGCACCACAACAAGCTTTGACCGTCGCCATTTACAACAATAAAGGTGGCGTGGGAAAAACTACGACAACCATCAATCTAGCCTCCATTCTAAAATTAATGGGTAAAAAAGTCTTGGTTATCGATTTTGACCCGAATCAGCAAGACTTAACTAGTGCGCTAGGATTAAATATTAGTTCCGGTAGTTTTTATCAAGCACTATTGGATAGAAAATATGATATTCATAATGCCATCATCCCCTATTCTCTCTCAGCAAGGGGTAGAGAGTATCAATGTTTTGATGTGATTCCTGCTGATGAAAAACTAACTGAAAGAGGTGACACGATTAAACAAAATCTTAGGTTTAGTCGTTTGCAAGAAGTACTGTTTCCTCTGACCTATGAATATGATTATATTCTGATTGATGCTCCACCAAACTGGCGATTTTTCAGTCAAAGTTCAGTCTATGCTGCTGATGTAGTATTAGTTCCAACGAAACATAATAATTTGTTTTCACTTGAGAATGCTGCGGTTGCTATGACGAAATTTATTCCTCAGATCCAAAATGCACGACAATCTCGAAATAAAAAGGTACGACAATTAGATTTTTCGCTAGATTATGGCCCAGTGGTCTTACCCATTTTCTGGAATGGTGAGAAAATTGCCGAGTCTCAGCGCAAATCCGCCTATGCTGCTATTGATAATATTCTTCAGCAAGCCAAACAGAATGATGGATTTGATCTAAAACCTTATTTTTATCCTAAGGCAACCAAGGCCATAGAAAATAAGGATATATTTGAATTGCCTAGCTATGCCCATATTGCTAATGCGACATTTCTTCGTATGCCAGCAGCTTATCAAAATAGAACCGCTCGTTCCTATTATGCCAATCTTGCAAAGGAGTACTTTTTACAATGAATCTCACAATGAACACTCTTGGTGATGTTGGACATCTGATGCATCTTTATCTAGAAGATATTGATCCAGGGGAGCCGACTACAGCCTCCGAATTCCTGATTCAGGCATCGGCTCAACTACTCAGCCAAAAATCAGACCGTAACTGGATTCCAGTGATTGTTAAGGAGATTGGGGGCGATCGCTATCAAGTCATCGGTAACTCTTTTATTTATGCTGTCGCAGAAGCTGCCAGACTAGAAAAAGTTTGGTGTATTATTGCTGAAGACACACCAGAAGCCGTAGAAATTGCCCAGGTTTTAGCGGGGGAAAAGATTCCCAAAATTAATCTATCGAAAGCCTCCAGAGATGAAATTAAAGCCGCACTTCAGTATTTAATCGAACAACCGGGTAGTCCTCTCAAAGCAGTGAAGATTGCCACAGCTTTGCCCCGGATTGATGATGCTCCCCGCCAATACTGGACCTCTTTTAATCCAATTACAACTCTCAAATGTGGCATCACCAAAGGCAAAAAACTGAAGGCACTCGAAACGGTTTTTTATCTGACCCCTGAACCAATGCCGGAGATGATTACCGATGCCAAGCTTCTAGAGACTATGACCACCGCTGCCCTGAAAAAAATGGCCAAGAAAAAAGAAATTTCGGGTTACAGCAAAATGAAAAAAGCGGATCTGGTTGCGGCTCTGAGTACCTGATGATCTGATTCCTAGCCCCTCGCTGAGAATACTGATGGAGGCTCCGCCTCCGAGTTAAGCCGAGGCGGCATCCTGATTGACTGACAAAATTGCCTAAAACCTTGTCCCTGCCTTGGGTCAGGAGACCTGACCCCTACATTGTCCCAATCCCTTGTAGGGGAGCGGTTTCCGCGCCCAAGTATAGCGATCGCTCTTTTTCTGGCACTGCTGGATGGCGATCGCTTGGAGGGGCAGTTCCGAGACGGGGCGATCGCTTTTCACTTGCAGAACACTGTTCTGTCTACTAAAAGCTGAGTTCTACTTGTGGATCGCTCGCTCCTTACAATCGATTGCAACCTCCTCCCCCCGTGTATATGAATCATTGCATAGATGGTGATGGACGTATTGATGTGTCTGACAAACAAATTATGAAGAATATTGCGATCGCTTACGCAAAAGTGACTTGGCCCTACTAGGAGAATTTGGCAATGCTCTTCAGGGCGATGCATACTTCGCACAGGTAGAACCAGCGCGTTGATGAGCAGCACGCCTTCCCTTCAATTTGGATCTGACAGTTGGTTTTGATACTCTTGCAGCGCCTCCAGGACCGCGATCGCCAACGGTTGCTCTGGGTTCAGGGCCAAAGCTCGCTGTAATGCTTCTGCTGCCCGATCGAAGTCTTCCAGTTGAATCAACACTACCCCCAATCCTGTCCAAGCATCAGCATTGGTGGGGACCAGCGCGACGGCCTGTTCGTAACTGTCCAAGGCTTCCAGGTAACGATCCAGGGTCGTCAAGGCAATGGCACGATTGTACCAACCAGGGAACGCGGTGGGATCGAGGTTAATGGCCCGATTAGCAGAAAGAACAGCAGTTTCGTAGTTTTCTAGATGCCAGAGCACCAGGCTGCGATTGGCCCACACCGAGGAGACATCGGGATCAAGTTGGAGCGATCGCTCATAAGCTTCCAAGGCTAACTCATACTGGCCTTGGGCGCGGCGAATGGTGCCCTGGGTGGCCCAGGGACGGGCATAGGTGGCATCCAGATCAATGGCGCGGCTGGTGGAGGCCAGCCCTTCGTCATAGCGTTGCAGATACCACAATACGACCCCGCGATTGTTCCAGGCTTCCGCATAGGTGGGTTGAATCCCTACGGCCCGGTTTGCCGCTGCCAGCGCCTCCTCAAATTGTCGCAGTCCGGCCAATGCCACCCCCTTCTGGTTCCAAGCTTGAGCCATGCCCCAGTCCCACCACTGTCCATCTCCCGCGATCGCCCCTTCACAGGCTTCTAGGGCAGCTTCATACTGTTCAAGGTGATTCAACAAGCCGCATTGTCCCACCAAGGCACGGGAGTGATCGGATTTGAGTGCCACTGCTTGGGTATAAGAGGTCAGGGCTTCTTCCGGTCGGTCAAGGGTTTCCAGGACGTGGGCTTGCTCGGTCCAACTAGTGAGATTGTCGGGGTCGAGGCGAATGGCTTGGTCGTAGGCAGCGATCGCCCGACGATACCGTTGCAGCAATCGTTGAGCTGTGCCCTGGAGTTGCCATGCCAAGGCCGGATTTTCGGTCCCCCACTGACCATTCCCCGCCAAGGCTTGCTGACAGGATGTGATGGCAGCACTGTAATCCGCCAAGTTTACCAGCACCTCACAGCGGTACACCCAGGTGAGAGAATCCTTTGGTTCCAACAACAGGGTGCGATCGTAGGCTGTCAGTGCCTGATCATAGTCCTCCTGCTGATTCAACAAGCGACCCCGGTACCGCCATGCTACTGCTGGAGAGCGATCGCCCCAGTTCCCGTTTAACCGCAGGGCTTGATTACACCGATCCAAGGCCGTTTCTGTTTGATCCAGGGCAAACCAGGCCACACACTGATGCGCCAGCGCTAGGGAATTTTCCGGGTCAAACGTAAGCGCTTGGGTGGCCGAGGCGATGGCATCGGCATAGCTCTCTTGTTGCAACAAGATTTCACTGTGCCGCGCCCATAAGTCCCCATCCTCCGGTTCCAACGCCAGTCCTTGCTCACAAGCAGTGAGGGCATCATCCAACGCGCCAGCATTGGTTTGCAAGCGACACAGATTGCGCCAATATTCCACATCGTCCAGTTCTTCAAAGGTGAGTTGGGCGGTGATGACTTGGGCCGTTGTGACCTGAGCGGTTAATGAGGGGTGAGGGAAGGCGATCGCCATCGATCTCACCCCACTCTTAGCCCCCATCAACAGCAGCAAACAAGTCAACCACAGGGATCGCAACGGCTGCACCTGAGCTAACCGCCGCAATCCCCCCCCTCGTAGGCCAACCTTCAATGTCTCCCCCATCGTCGTCATAGCTCCGGCCCAAGCAACTGGACAGTTTTAGTATAGAGGACTCGGCTAGCTGACAAAACCATGGACAAATCATGATTGAAGCCGGGGACTTAGCTCTGACCTTTTTCAGGCAAACAAATCACAAACGTCGTGCCCTGGACTGGCGATGAGATACAGTTGAGCATCCCTTGATGGGTTTCAACCACAATCTGATGGCTAATGGCCAACCCAATTCCAGTCCCTTTGCCAATTTCTTTGGTTGTAAAAAATGGATCAAAAATGCGAGACTTAACCTGTTCGGGAATGCCAGGGCCATTATCTGAAATTTCGATCACAATATTGTTCTCATCAGATCGTAATGTCCTAATCGTAATGGTACTAGGACTTCCTTGCATGGCATCCCAATCGCGCCCTTGATCCCGTTCATCAAGGGCATCGACTGCGTTGACAATAATATTCATGAAGACTTGGTTCAGTTGTCCAGGATAACATTCTACCAGCGGCAAATCTCCATAGTTTTTAATGAGTTGAATTGCAGGTCGTTGTGGTTTAGCTTTGAACTTACTTTCCAAAATTAGCAGAGTACTATCAATTCCTTCATGAATATTGACCGCTTTGCATTCTGCCTCATCCAAACGAGAAAAGTTTCTCAGAGAGTTAACAATTCCCCGAATACGATTGGTCCCCAATTGCATGGATGCTAAGGTTTTAGGCAAATCCTCGACAATAAAATCTAACTCAATACTGTTCGTTAATTTCTCAATCACCGGATTAGATTGGGGATAAATTTCACGGTAAGTTTGAATGAGCTGAAGCAGATCATGAACATACTCAGTTGCCGGGGCGACATTACCATGAATGAAGTTAACTGGGTTATTAATTTCATGGGCAACGCCAGCAACGAGTTGCCCAATGCTGGACATTTTTTCACTCTGCACAAGCTGTAATTGCATCTTCTTCAGCGATTTCAATGAATCTGAAAGCTCAGCCGTCCTTTCCTCAACTTTCTGCTCTAAATCATGATTGAGCTGCTGGAGTTTGGCCTCTGTTAAAGCCTGTTCGGCAATTTTGTGATTGAGTTGTTGATTGAGTTGATATAGTCTCAAATGCAGTTTCACACGGGCCAAGACTTCTTCTTGTTGAAACGGCTTAGTAATATAATCAACTGCCCCTAATTCTAGTCCCTTCACCTTATCAACGACATCTGACAGGGCTGTCATAAAAATGATAGGGATGGCTTCAGTCTCCGGATCACGCTTAAGTCGCTGACAGGTTTCAAACCCATCAATTCCTGGCATCATCACATCCAGGAGAATCAAGTCAGGTTTTACATAAGACACCTGTTGAATGGCCGATTCCCCATCTGGGGCAATTAAGGTATTCCAGTGTTGACGACGCAACGTCGTGGACAGCACCTTGAGATTGGTGGGGTTGTCATCCACTAACAAAATACGAGGTGTGCCGCAGGTTGCCGTTGTCATTGCTCTGATCGTCCCCTATACCCGATGAGTTTCTGTTGCAAAAGAGTTCAAAAATACTTGTAACTGTTTGAGTTGAAAACGACTAGTGAAGTTTTTGATGGCTGCCGCAAATTGGATTAATTCAGGCTGATGAGGCTGATTTAGGATGTCATCTGCCCACGCTTCGATACTATAGATATCTCCAATTGTAGCCATATAGTTGAGTTCGCTGAGTAAATCTGGAGGTGGGGGAGTCATCTCCGATGATAACTGACGATTGGTGGGTTGCTCAGATCCAAGCTCAAATCCAGACTTAGATCCAGACTTAGTGCTAGGCTCTTCATAGTCCCACTCAATGTTCAACTGATCTTGTAATATCGCCAGTAGTTCTTCCAAAACGATCGGCTTTGCCAAAAAAGCATTGGCCCCAGCCGTCAGACCTTTACGTCGGTCTGCCTCAAAAACGCTGGCACTACAGACAACGATGGGGAGTGATTCTAGCTCTGGATGGCTCCGGATCTGGCGAATGACTTCAAGGCCATCAACCTCAGGCATGAACAAATCGGTGAAGACTAGATCGGGCGACTGATGTAAGGTCAACTCCAATGCCTGATGGCCATCTTTAGCCTTGAGCAGGGTGAACCCTAATGGCTCTAGAAGTTGAGCCAAGAGGTCACGATTGGTGGCATCATCATCCACAACTAACAGGGTGGGTGGTGCCGATTGAATGCCAATCATTTTCTGATGGCCTAGAGTTGAAGGAGACTGTGCTGCATCTTCCAGTACAGGTAGGTCGAGGTCTATCCAGAAGACGGTCACCTCGCCGTAGGTACTCTGGACTTGGAGTTGGCTGTTC
>JBFRWC010000392.1:0-9615 GCA_051439365.1 Leptolyngbyaceae cyanobacterium | reverse complement strand
CCCCCGTGCTTGTCCTCCGCCCCCCGTGCTTGTCCTCCGCCCCCCGTGCTTGTCCTCTGCCCCCCGTGCTTGTCCTCCCACCCACTCCCCAACCCACCATGCCCACCCTCACCATCAACGGCGAAATCCGCCAAACTCCGCCGGAGTTATCCCTGCCCCAGTTATTAGAATCCATCGGCATGAATCCCCGACTCGTTGCCGTGGAATATAACGGCGAAATCCTCCACCGTCAGTTCTGGGACTCCACCGTAGTGCAGGAGGGCGATCGCCTAGAAATTGTCACCATTGTCGGCGGAGGCTGTTGAGCAAGTCCGCATTCCTAGGCTTCCGGGATCATGGCAATGCATTCGATCTCCACTTGAACCCCTTTAGGTAAACAGGCCGCTTGAACACAAGCCCGTGCCGGAGCCGTATCTTCGTCAAAGGATTTAGCATAGATGGTATTCACCTTGGCAAAGTCTCCCATATCCGCCAGAAATACCGTGGTTTTGACCACATGCTCAAAGGTGGCTCCAGCAGCAGCCAACACCGCCGCCAGGTTCTTCATCACCTGGACCGTTTCCGCTCCAACGTCACCATTGCCCACCAATTCCCCAGTGGCGGGATCGAGGGCAATTTGGCCAGACACAAACACCATCTTGCCAGTGGCGGCGATCGCCTGATTATAGGGACCAACAGGGGCGGGGGCTTGGTCGGTTTGGATAACGTCGCGGGTCATGATGAATTTCTCCAAAGTGGTTGATGATTTGGGTGTCCTAAGGTACTTCATTAGGGCGCTGCAATTAGGGCGCTAGTCGGGGCCGGATGCCGTAGTGCCGATACTGCCAATAATCCCTGAGAATGCGATCGTGGTCAAAGCAGAGGTTTTGGGGTAAATCCCACATGTCGTAAATCCCCAAGGATTTCGCGTCGTCTGCAGCCTGAGGTTCTCCGGTGGCGGTGGCCAGGAAGACGATGGAAATGGTGTGTTTGCGGCGATCGCGCTCCGGATCGGAATACACCAGAAATTGCTCAACTAGCTCCACGTTTAGAGTCGTTTCCTCTTGAGCTTCCCGCCGAGCCGCCGTTTCCGCCGTTTCGCCATAGTCCATAAATCCCCCCGGCAACGCCCACCCGTAAGGTGGATTGAGCCGTTCCACTAACACAATGGGCCGATGGGGGCGATCGATCAATTCGATGATGATATCGACCGTTGGGGCCGGATTTCTGTAGGTTTCAGCGGTACTCATGGGTTTCCCATATCTTTATGGTCTCTGCACCAGCCTATCACCCCATTACTTCCCCATTCGCTAGTCAAAACTAAGTTTCAGCTTAGCCCAGATTCCGCAGTCACTCCAGCAGTCATTGAGCGATCCCGCCACCTATCCGCCATTGTTCCAAGTCGAGGACTTTGTGCGATCGCTAGAGTCCGCCCTGCAAACTATACGGGATGTTTAGCTTTGGCATCATCACACATCGAAGTAATAGCGAATGGCTCCGGTCTCTGGATCATTGCCCACCTCAGCCAGTTCTTTCTTAATCGCATCATGGAGCAGTTCCTTGACCTCATCCGGCTCCATTTCCGTGTAGAGGGTGGCTTGGGCTAGGGAAAGGGCACCACCATTTGTTTTCGCAGCTTTCAACAACAGGTGGATGGGACTGAGTGGGGGCTCAACGGGGGCGGCCACTGTTACTGTAGGCATCGGCGCTTCTAAGCCACCTTCTAAGCCCCGTAAATAGATGTTCCGACGGTTGACCATGCCTGGAATGAAAAACACATCCAGAAATTGGCCAAAGCCAAAGAAGCCAAACGTAAACAGATAGAGAAAACCGCTGAAGGTATTCCCCGTGTAGAATCGTTGACCACCGCACAATCCGAACAACCCCAACGCCCACAGTAAGTAGGCAGTTCCATGCTCCACTCGTCTCATGGCCAAACCCCTCCAGTATCTACCAGTATCCACCATTGATACCCTCTATTCTATAGAAATACACAAAATCCCATCACGATCCCAGCGAAACAACATTAAGCATTGTGTATGATGTCGGGCGGCTCTCGTTGAGAAAAATTTGAATTCAGATCATTTTTTGCTCCCAAGTCGGACTAAATCGACCCATCAACCGCTATGATTAATGGCTGGATGTGTATACAGCGAGTATCGGAACCGTTTTATGGCTGAAACCCTACTGTTCAACGCCCTGCGTGAAGCGATCGACGAAGAGATGGCGCGAGATCAGACGGTCTACGTCATTGGTGAAGATGTGGGCCACTATGGTGGTTCCTACAAAGTCACAAAGGGATTGTACGAGAAATACGGTGATATGCGGGTGAAGGATACTCCCATTGCCGAAAATAGTTTTACTGGGATCGCGGTCGGGTCGGCCATGACGGGGTTGCGCCCCATCATTGAAGGCATGAATATGGGGTTCCTGCTGTTGGCCTTTAACCAGATTGCCAATAATGCCGGAATGCTGCGCTATACCTCCGGCGGCAATTTCAAGATTCCTTTGGTGATTCGGGGACCGGGGGGCGTGGGGCGACAACTAGGGGCAGAACACTCGCAACGGTTGGAAGCCTATTTTCAGGGGGTTCCAGGGTTGAAATTGGTGGCTTGCTCTACACCTTACAACGCCAAGGGATTGCTCAAAGCCGCCATTCGGGATGATAATCCGGTGCTGTTTTTTGAACATGTATTGCTGTACAACCTTAAAGAAAATTTACCGGAAGGAGAGTATCTCTGTCGTCTAGATAAGGCAGAGGTGGTGAGAGAAGGCAAGGATGTAACCCTCCTGACCTATTCACGGATGCGACATCATTGTGTGCAAGCAGCCAAAACCCTAGAGCAAGAGGGCTACGACCCAGAAATCATTGATTTGATTTCCCTCAAGCCCCTGGATTTTGAGACCATTGGTGCATCTATCCGCAAGACCCATCGAGTGGTGGTGGTGGAAGAGTGCATGAAGTCCGGGGGCATTGGGTCAGAGTTGACGGCCTCGATCAACGATCGCCTCTTTGATGAACTGGATGCTCCTGTAGTCCGACTCGCCTCACAGGATATTCCCACCCCCTATAATGGGCTACTGGAAAGTTTGACTATCGTGCAACCTCAGGTGATTGTGGATACAGTGAAAGACGTGTTGGCTCTCCAGGTATAGATCCAGTCGCTAGTCTGGGATTGGACCCACTGGATTTAAAACCAATAGGTTTAGAACCACTGGATTTAGAGCCAATGGAGTCAATCGAAGAATACGCCGAGGGCTAGACGATGCAGATTTATTTGGACTACGGTGCGACCACTCCCACTCGTCCGGAGGCGATCGCCCTCATGCAAATGGTGATGCTGGATCAGTGGGGCAATCCCTCTAGCTTGCATCAGTGGGGCGGACGAGCCGCAACGGTGGTGGAACAGGCTCGATTCCAAGTGGCCGAGTTGCTCCATGCGGCTTCGGCAGATTCGATTGTGTTTACTTCTGGGGGAACGGAAGCGGATAATTTGGCGATTATGGGGGTAGCTCAGCAATACGCCAAGCCCCAACACGTGATTATTTCTAGTGTGGAGCATCCAGCGATCGCCCAACCCGTCGCCCGATTGCAACAGCAAGGCTGGCAAGTGACCCAACTGCCAGTGGATGCCTACGGACGAGTTAATCCAGCAGATTTACAAACCGCCCTGCAAGCCAACACCGTCCTCGTATCGGTTGTTTTCGGCCAAAGCGAAGTGGGCACCCTCCAACCGATTGAAGCCCTCGGCACCATCACCCGTGACCACGGTGCCCTATTTCACACCGATGCGGTCCAAGCCGCAGGCCGCTTGCCCCTGGATGTGCAGCGCTTACCCGTGGACTTATTGTCCATCTCCAGCCATAAACTTTACGGTCCCCAAGGAGCTGGAGCCTTGTACGTGCGACCAGGGGTCGAATTGCAACCCCTGTTACGGGGCGGGGGCCAGGAATTCCAATGGCGATCGGGAACTCAGGCGGTGCCGACGATTGCCGGATTTGGCTTAGCGGCCCAGCTTGCTTTGGGGGAATTGACCACGGAAACAGAACGGCTGATTCAATTGCGCGATCGCCTGTTTCATCTCCTTGCAGACGTGGATGGACTGGAGCCAACGGGCGATCAACGCGATCGCCTCCCCAACCATGTCAGCTTTGTCCTCCGGGATGCCGATGGAGTCCATCTCAGCGGCAAAACCCTCGTCCGCCAGCTTAACTTAGCGGGGATTGCTGCTAGCGCTGGGTCCGCCTGTCATAGCGGTAAGCTCAGCCCCAGCCCCATCCTCACCGCAATGGGCTATCACGAAAAAATGGCCAAAGGCGGCATTCGGCTCACTTTGGGCCAGCAAACTACCCTCGCTGATGTGGACTGGACAGGCATGGTGTTGCGGCAAATTCTGGACCGAGTGCAGCAACCCCTGGCGGTCTCCTAACTCTCAGCACTTGATCACGGGCAATTACAAAGATAGCTGGTCCGGCGAGAGCAGATTAGGTGTAGCAGCGTTCACCTGGGCGGCACGGTTTGTTGCCTCAGTGCGGCTCGTGGCCCAGCGCTGATAGTCTGCCAAGAGCTGGTGCATCAACCGCTGTTTGATCGTTACCAAAATACTTTTGAGCAAGCCGTTCCCTGTCGCTTCAATAATCGGGAGGGGGGTGAGCATTAAGGCCGGCGGAATATCAACCTGTACCGCTAAATTGGCGGTCCCGCTCAAACGGGTTACTCCTCCGCTGGTTTTAGGGGCTAAACGTCCATTCAGAGTCAGCTTGAACCGCTGGTTTAGGTAATCGACTCCCTCAACCTTACAGCCCACAGACCGCAGATGCACTGTCCCGTCAGCATCAGACCAGAGCTGCATGTCCACCGTGGGTTGGATGCTCAAGAACAGAAAATTGATCGGGCGCATTCTCAGGCGGAAGGTATTGTCACCGAGGTATTTGGTACGGGTAGGGTCTACGAGCGACTGCACGACCCGTTGGGGCTGGCGAAGATAGTGGTGAATGGGCACTTGCTGTTCTGAAACAGCCATATCGACGGATTGTGATGCAGCAAAGTGAACAGACATTTATTAAAATCCTTAAAACAAATCATCGATTAAAAAAACAGTTCAGGTGGTGGGGACACAATCAGCTCAACCCCCACACCAACTCAGCCCCAAGTGCTGATAGGATGACACACGATAAGGGACGAGGATTTATTAAAGTGTCAAAGTTCTCACAACGGTGCGTTACGCTGTCGCTAACAGCACCCTACGAACGGATAAACTATTAAATCCTCATTCCTAACCGATCCACGAACTTTACTCAGGAACGTTACAGAAGCCCAACTAGCTTTACTAAATATATTTGTAGTTTACCAAACTAAATAAAATTTCCGCAGATATACCCGTGACGCAACTAAAATTTACATGTCTGGGACCGAGACTATCTGCGTTTTTGCTCAAGCTTCGTTGTCCAATCGGTTTGCCCAAGTTCTTTACTTAAGAAAATCTAAGTTCATTCAAGTCAAGCCTATGACAGTCTCCATTGGTCATCTTGGTCCCCAGGGCACCTACTCTGAGGTTGCTACCCTAGCGGTATCGGCGTGGTTGGCCCAACAGGGTCTGCCCAATCCTACCCTATTGCCTTACACCAGCATTGCTCAAACTCTCTATGCCGTGGCGGAAGGGGAAGCATCCTTGGCGGTTGTCCCGGTGGAAAATTCGACGGAGGGGAGCGTGACCGTAACCTTGGATACGTTATGGCTGTTGGATAATATCCAGATTCAACAAGCATGGAATTTGCCGATCACCCATGCGTTCATCACCCATGCCAGCCACCAAGATCAAGTGAAGACGGTGTATTCCCATCCCCAAGCGCTGGCTCAATGTCATGACTGGTTACAAGAGCATGTGCCCTCGGTACATCCAGTGGCTACTCAGTCCACGACTCAGGCGCTCGACTATTTGGGGTCTAAAGCGGCTCCGAATCGAACAGTGGGGGCGATCGCCTCCAAACGGGCAGCAGAACTATATGACCTACCCGTTCTGGCCTATCCCATCAACGACCATCCGGATAACTGTACCCGCTTTTGGGTCATTGGTCCAACGAACCAGGATTATCCCGATCCGCCCCAGAATGCGACCCACACTTCCCTGGCCTTTAGCTTGCCCCAAAATCAACCGGGGGCACTGCTGGCAGCCTTACAGATTTTTGGCAGTCGGCAGATTAACCTGAGTCGGATTGAGTCTCGCCCAACCAAGCGTTCCCTCGGTGAGTACTTATTTTTCATCGACGTAGAGCAGAACTTAGACAGTGCGGATATGGAGAGGGCCTTGGCTGAACTGCGCCAATGTACCGAGACGCTGAAAATTTTGGGCCAATATCAAGTTCTCACAGTTTAGAGATTAGCCTTGTGGTCAGCAACTTTTCGGATGGCGATCGCCCCCTCCATTGGCTAGCGTGGTGGTCACACGCTTGGCCCCAAGCTCTCAAATTTCTTCTGAGTTGTAATATTGTGGCCAAACCATTCTCCACACCGTTAGTTCAAACCACTCAGTTCAAACCACTCAGTTCAAACCACTCAGTTCAAAATTTTGGAGGTCATCCGTGAATTGTTCAAAACTCATGCTCCGCTTGGGAACCGCCCTGGGAAGCAGCGTTGTGGCCGTGGCAGCGTTCAATGGGGTCGCGATCGCCCGTGATAATGGCGCAGGTGTCGGTTATTCCCCCCAACGGGACGTGTCCTACTGTTCCACCTACCTCACCGCCCGTGATCGGGGTGCTGAAATTAATGTCCGCCAAGGTCCAGGGACAAATTACACTGCACAACACTATGGCATTCGAGGTGACTGGATTGACATTCTCAATCGCAATGGCAACTCCAATGTATGGATGTTTGCGGAGGATGACCGAGGCGACACTTGGTATCAAATTGGATTTCCCGCCAGCCGTGCCTATGGTTGGGTCCGCGAAGATTTTGTTCACCTACCTCCCGCAGAATGTCGGAACTAGCCAGCGTTGAGGATGAACTAGCCATCGAATTAAGATCTAGGTGAGGGGAGCAGATACAATCTGCCACCCCTCATTTGCTGCTGGTTGACTGACAAAAATTGGGGCTTAGGTGCGGAAACCGCCCCCTAAAAGGGATTGGGACAATGTAGGGGTCAGGTCTCCTGAACCAAGGCAGGGACAAGATTTTAGGCAGTTTTGTCAGTCAATCAGCATTTGCTGTTAACAATTTGCTGTTAGCAATTTGCTGTTCGCAGTAGTTTTTAACTGCGTATGGAATCGTTACGGGGACAGCGCGATCGCCCCTTACATCTCCTAAAATCAGGCTGAACGGATATCACCGTCGTCGGTTTTGAGACTTTCAGGAGTAGCGCAATGGATGTGGCAGAGCGTACCCAATGGTTACAATCACATACGATGCTAAAAGGGCTGGCAGACGAGACCTTGACAGCCTTGGCGATCGCAATTCAAATCCGCCCTGTATCCAAACACTCCTGCTTGGCGTTAGAAGGAGATGCACCAGAAGCCTTGTATGTCCTCCACTCCGGCCAGTTGAAAGGATACAGCGCTACCCCAACAAGCTTGGGCCAACTGACCCGTCTATTGCCGGGAGTAGTCCTACATCTCTCTACAATCCTTCTAGAGCAAGATGTGCCCCAAACCCTGGTCACGTTTGCAGATAGCGAGATCTGGGAGATTCCACGGGAGGCATTGGTGGCGATCGCTCAATCCTATCCCCAACTCAAAGAACAAGCGTCTCAGCCCCTCATTACGGGCTGGATGCCAGGTTCAGCGGCTCTAGCTTATGAACAAGAGCACCAGCAAGAACTCAGAGCGTTCCTAGTGCCTCGTGTGCGCCGGGGAATTGTGGGGACCAGCCGCTATGCCCAGCGCTTGAGGCAGGATATCAAATTGGCCACACGCGATCGCCGTCCTGTCCTGATTTTTGGCGAGCCTGGTTTAGACAAGGACAACACCGCTGCCCTTATCCATTTTGGCTCTCCCTCTCGACGGGAACCGATGATTCAAGTTGATTGTGATGCCCTCGAATCCGGTGGGGCCAAGCTATTTGGCCGGATCGGTGGTAAACCAGGATTACTCCATTGGGTGGGGCAAGGCACCCTATTGCTGAATAATCTGCAAGATTTGCACCCCGCTTTACAGCAACCCATCCAAACCCTCATTGCCACTGGACAATATCACCCCCTTGGTTCCCCTCACCTATCTCCAGAAACGGCCATCGACAGTCAAACTCGATTGCTCCTAGTGTCCGAGCAGGTGCTACCCTGGCTGTCAACCCAACCTGATCCGGGGGCAAACCTGATCCGAATCAAAGTTCCTCCGCTGCGAGTCCGTAAAGCGGATTTATCAGCACAAGTTGACTATTACCTCAGGCTCTTGTGTCGGGCCAAGGGGCTGAGGTGCCCAACCATCACTCCAGAAGCCCTACGCAGCCTTCAATCCTACGATTTTCCAGATAATCTCAAGGAATTGGAAAGCCTGATCAGACGGGCGGTGATTCAAGCGGATGAGGCTAACGAGTTAACACCAGAAGTGTTTTGGGCGAAGGGGAGTAAATCCCAGCGATTTCGGCAGAATTTACTCAACGCCTATTCATGGTTACGGCGTTGGTTCCGCAGCAGTTGGTGGCCTGACTGGATCAACGATGGATTGGTGGCTCCATTATTTGCGGTGGTGGTAGCCATCCTCTTCTTGTGTCCTCAAACCCGTGACAGCAATATTGCCCTCAATCTATTCTGGGCCTGGTGGTGGCCTGTCATTCTGTTGGTCTATCCGTTTCTAGGGCGAATCTGGTGTGCTGTCTGCCCCTTTATGATTTACGGCAAAATCACCCAAAAACTCTCATTATGGCTATGGCCCCGGCAGCTTCTGAAATGGCCCCGTCAATCGGCGGAACGGTGGGGGCGCTGGGTTCTATTTGGAGGATTTGCCCTAATTTTGCTTTGGGAAGAGTTGTGGGATTTACCAAACACGGCCTATCTATCAGCATGGCTGCTATTGATTATTACCGGTGGCGCAATAGTCTGCTCGCTAATTTTTGAACGGCGATTTTGGTGCCGCTATCTTTGCCCCATTGGTGGCATGAATGGGATGTTTGCCAAACTATCGATGACAGAACTACGCGCTCGGCAAGGGGTTTGCTCTGCATCCTGCACGACGTATCAATGCTATAAGGGTGGTCCTGAAAAGGGAGAAGGTCAGGAGACAACGGGGTGCCCCCTTTATTCCCACCCGGCTCAACTGCAGGACAACCGCGATTGTGTCCTTTGCATGACCTGCTTGAAAGCTTGTCCCCATCGCTCGGTGGAGTTTAACTTGCGTCCCCCTGGGATTGAACTCTGGACGACCCACAAGGCTTCGATGCAGGAAGTCAGCTTGCTATTCCTATTGTGGGGTGCGGTGAATCTACACCACTTACCAGAAACGACAGCACTTTTGGTTATGGACTTGCATCTGAACCAATTCCTCTGGCATGGGTTGGTTTCCATTGTTGCCTTGGCAAGTCCAGGGGCGATCGCCCTAGCTGGCTATGGCTTAATGGTTGCGCTCCAACCCCAACAACGCCCCCAACCGTTTGTCACCCTAGCCTATGGCTTTTTACCCATGGTGTTAGCCAGTAATTTAGCCCAT
>JBFRWC010000391.1:0-13031 GCA_051439365.1 Leptolyngbyaceae cyanobacterium | reverse complement strand
GGATTGGATACCGCCCAGCGAACACTGGGGCGACCGCTGATTCAGGGAGTCCTGGGCGGCCAAGGGACGGGTAAAACCACCCTCGGTACGGTGTTATCCCTCATTTTGGTGCAGCTAGGACAGCGAGTTTGTGCCCTCTCGATCGATGATATTTACAAGACCTACGGCGATCGCTGTGTTCTCAAAAAAAGTGATCCCCGACTGCTTTGGCGAGGACCACCCGGTACTCATGACGTTGCACTTGGTGTTGAAGTGTTACGGGGGATTAAATCTGTAGACCCAGAGACGGTGTTGGAAGTTCCACGATTTGATAAGTCTGCTTACCAGGGGGCAGGGGACCGCACGACACCAGAACAAGTACAGGGCATCACCATTGTCCTATTTGATGGCTGGTTTGTGGGAGTGCGTCCGGTGGAGCCTGGAGTGTTTGACCATGCGCCTGCCCCAATTGTGACCGACAGCGATCGCGCCTTTGCCCGTGACTGCAACCAGCGATTGCAATCTTACCTACCCTTGTGGGATGAACTCGATCGGCTGATGGTGCTGTATCCCACCCGTTATCAACTCAGCCAGCAATGGCGACGGGAAGCTGAACAAGCCATGAAGGCATCCGGACAAGATGGCATGAGTGATGCCGAGATCGAGCAATTCGTCACCTATTTTTGGCGATCGCTCCATCCTGACCTGTTTATCAATCCCCTCATCCAGGACCGCGACCAGGTTAACTTAGTTGTAGAAATTGACGAAAACCACTGTCCCACTACGGTTTATCGCCCCTAGGACAACAAGGCGAGCGTTTGCTCCCACGGCTCAGGACATCTGTTAGAAAACTCAAACTGAAAATTGCTGACAATTCCCAATTTTTGTTGACAAAATACGGCCAATCACTCATCTTTCCAGTATCCTTATGCGTGTATCGTGCTGCTCATCTGTGTATCCGGTCTAGGGGCCTGTTCTTAGGGAACGATTATGAAAACAAACCAAACTGCAAAACCAACCCGTCCATCTCAGCCCACAACGGGGCAAGCTTCCCTGAAATCCACTAGTCCACCTCCCCCACCTCCCCCGACCCATACCCCATCGGTGCCCATTTCAGTCTATCGGGACTTAGCCGACGAGTTGAAAGCGGTCAACCATCATGTCAATTTACTCTCATCTCAAAATGAGGCCCTACGGCAACAAAATCAAACCCTCCGGGCTGAGGTGGTTCGCGTGATTGAATCCGCAACCAAGTTACAGCACATTCTCAACACAACCCCAACGTCTAGGCTTCCTTCCTCCTCTCCCTCAAGCTGGGTTCCACCCGTTGCGCCCCTGACCGACAACCCAGAGTCCCGTTTAGCGATCCAGCCGCTCTCCCCACAAAACACAGCGAGTCCCCATCTATCCACGCCTACAAACCAGATTCCCTCCAGCCAGACCCCCTCCAGCCAAATTCCCGATGCGATCATTGCTGAACTGGATCAAACACTGATGGCTCAGTTTGGGACACCCCAATCAACTCCGCCCCAAGCGCCGCCCCCGCCCATGGCAAAAACTGCGCCAATGCCCATAACGGATGGTGCCGTTGGTCGGCAGCCATTCACCAAGATTGATGGTCCTTACTGCGATCTAACCATTAGTGGTCTGGGGCAATCCGACAGTAGGGCTGAACCTGGGTCTGAGCCTGAGCCTGAAACCCAATCATCTGAAGGGAGTCAGCCGTTAGACCCACAGTTGGACTGGCAAGCCATAGAAACTGAATTGTTCACTGAGCAATCGGCAGAGCTGTTGACGAGTGCTCCTAGCCTTGGGGGCGATCTGGACAGCGATAAAGCTAAACCCATTAATGGCTTGTGGCTAACCCTGACCTTAGTGGTGGTGATTGTGACGGCATTCAGTGCAGGGTTTCTAGTGGTATTGCCCTTCATTCAGGTGGATAGTGATTAATGTTCATTCCTCTAACCTAATGGCATGAAGGGAATTCCTAACCCAGATAAATAGGTGCGGCTGAACGTTTTTTTGCTACCCAATCCGGGTCATTTTCAGCGTAAATCCAGGCAATTCAGGCTCACAGTTCACTTGGTCAGGGGCTTGCAAAAGGTGAGGGACGCAGTTGGGACGATAAATATGAACTGTTTTATGTTTGCGATCGATCAAGAGACCCAGCCGTGCGCCATTGTCCATGTACTCTACCCATTTTGCTTGGACTGAACTTAACGTGTCCTTGAGTTAAATCCTAGCAAAGAGGGTGCGATCGCCTCTCAAGCTTGAGATCGCTAATCAATGGGGAGCAGGACTTGAAAGGCCGTGCCACGAGGGCGATCATCTTCTCCTGGGTTGCTGGAATGACTAGTGGTAGGCGGCATGACTGCACCTGGGGGGGAGTCGGAACTGGGGGGCAAAGGCGATCGCACCAGCAATTTGCCGTCATGTTTGTCAGCCACAATCCGATAACTCAGGGCCAAGCTAGTTTCTTCGTCCATGGGTTGGTGATTGGAGAGTAGCGCCAACAGTTGTTGCTGTTCATGATCCGATAACGGTGGCCCGTTGTCAGCAATGGTAATGGAAACCCAACGGTGATGATCATGGGGTGGAACGGTAGCCTCTTGCTGGGGGTTGAGGACTTGGCGCAAGGGCGGTGGGGTCCGTTCCTCAGAGAGATGAGATGGGGCTTCGGGCTTCAGGTCGTCAAAGTGCTGGGTCCAAACCTGGGTGGTAATTGTAATCTTAGGGGCGGAATCAAGGTCAGATGACGTTCCCTGCCAGGGCTGGGATTCTCGATCGCGTCCTGGGCCAACCTCTGGGTCAATCTCTGGGCCAGATTGCCTGGAGGATTGGTGACAAGAGATTTGATTGAGCAGAGTATTCACAGCTTTGGTGAGGAGGTTGGTGAAGACGTAGCTCAGTTGGCCCACATAGCAAGTCACCGGGGGCAAATAACTATAGTTCCGCACTATCTCTATTTCGCCTGAGAGTCTCGTCTCAATTAAAAAGATGATGCCATCTAAGCAATGATTGATGTCTGCTGGTTTGGGATATACCTCGTCAATGTAGCAAAAGGTTTGCAAGCTGGTGGCTAATTTTTTGAGGCGATCGGCCCCAGATTGGATGCTGGCGATCGCCTTCGGCAAATCCTGTTGCAAGTAATCCAGTTCTACCTCTTCCCGGAGGCGAATCAACTCAGGGGGGAGGGGACTGAATTCCGCCTCATAGCGATGAATTAATTGGAGAATATCCTGGGTGTAGTCCGAAATGTGGCAAAGATTGCCCCAGATAAACCCAACTGGGTCTAAGATTTCGTGGGCCACCCCATTCACTAAGCGCCCCAAACTCGCCATCTTCTCCGTTTGAATCATTTGCACCCGCGTTTTTTCGAGTTGAATCCGGTTGGCCATTTCTTGAATTTGCCATGCAGATTGCAACAACACGTGGCTATCCAACAAGCGATAGGTATAGTCATCAAATTGCACGACAACGGGGTCGGATTGCTGAAGGGGTGAGGAAGCGCTGGGGGAGTGCTTGCGCCATCGGGCCAACAGTTGGGTCGCAGCGGCATGAACCAACGTGGTTGCGGGTATCACCAACGGTTGGGTTCTGGCCATCCGCAGGAGCAACGCCAAGGGTTGATCAAAACCCTTCAAGCTGGGGTTGAGCAGCCATTCCAAGAGCTGGGACCGACTCACCATCCCCTCAAACTGGTGGTGGTCAAAGACTAAGATCCCGGGACAATGGGGAAATTCCTCAAACAAGGGCGCAACATCCCGAACCCAGTGGGTTCGATGTCCAACGAAATGATGCAGGGGCAAGACATCCACTGTGGCCTGTACGGGCAACAATCGCTGGTCTACGACGCAAGTAATAGGGGGCAGCAGGGGCGATCGCAAAACAGTTTGAGATGACATGACGGCTGGCTCGTTCATTTGGCTCGTTTGTTGAAGGGATTCACTCAAAAGATTCGTCAGGGGATTCAGTTAGTAAATTCACCCGGTCATCAGTCAAACCCGTAAAGTTGAACGTAGGGTCTGGTTTATCAGTAAGTCCAGCCAGTTGAGGGACGATGACCTGATCGCCTCCGTGGGGTGCGATCGCGACAAAACCAGCCGAGGATGTTGATATCATGCTGCATCCGGAGCAGATCCTGTTGGGCAGCAGCAGCAGCTTCATAGTACCACTGACAATAGGCCTGGAAGGCCAGTTGGTCTTGGATCTGGTGCTGGTGTTGCTGGGTGTATTGATAGAATTCATGGGTAACGGAAGGTTGGGTGGCCAGCACCAACGCATCGGGGCAAAGGGGCAACGAATCTTGAGGGTACATCATGATGACAGGAGATAGTGCTAGGGTGAACAGTTCGTGACTCAGGATAATCAGTCAGAACAATAGGGCTGTTAACAACGTTTGCAGTTTAAGTTCAATTTCAGACAGTTCTTGATCGGGCTGTGATCCGTGTACAATCCCGGCTCCGGCGTAGAGCCGGGAAACCGAACCATCTAGGAGGGCGGAACGAATGCCAACGATAAATTCACTGTCACCGCGATGGTTAATCCAGCCAAGAGGAGCTGCATAGAGCGATCGCTGGAAGGGTTCTTGCTGTTGAATCAAACCACAAGCTGCGGCTTGGGGGACTCCCGCCACGGCTGGGGTGGGATGGAGCAGGGCTAAGGCTTCAAGCACATCTAGATCTGGGGTTAGGGTGGCATGGATGGGAGTGTGTAAATGCTGGATATTGCGTAATTTTAGCAAACGGGGAAAAGGCGATCGCTGGGGGTCCAAGCCCAACTGCATCAGTTGCTGGCTAATAAAATTCACCACAAGTTGATGTTCGTGTAGCTCTTTCAGACTCGACGATAGGACATGACCCAATTGGGCATCTTCAACTGGGTTGTCGCCCCGTGGAGCCGATCCAGCAATCGCCTCGGTGTAGAGGGTGCGATCGCGAATCCGCAACAACCGTTCTGGACTCGCCCCCAAAAAGACCTGCCCTGCCCCATTGGCTGTGGAGAAAATATGACAATCGGGATGACGCTGGCGTAAATTTTGCAAGGATGGCAGCACCCGAAAGGCTGAACGGACTTCCACATCTAGGGCTTGAGCCAGCACCACTTTGCTAATGGTCTGCGATTCAATCGCGGTCAACGCCGCCTTGACAGATTGCTTGAACTGGTGCTGTTGGGCTGGGGAAAGACTGACAGGGGCAATGGGGGACACCGAATTCATCGGTCGCAAATCAGGCGATCGCCCCGAACCAAAGACCGGACGTAATGGGGGATGTTTGGGTTGCCCCCCAGCCAACTGCCCTAAGGCACGCCGCCCATGCTGGGGCCAACGAGGAAGGCCATGAGTCACCGTCTCTAGCCACGTCCCCTGCTTTGCTGCCGATAGTCGCCCAATCTGCTGATAGCGCTGCCACAGCAGGCTGCACTGTGCCTCTAAGGCCGCAGATGATCCCTGAACCACATTGGCAACAAACAGGCTCCGCTGATGCTGACAGCCAATGTGCCAGCGGGGAATGAATAGGCTAGCGGCAGGAAAGGGAGCTGTGGGATCATGGTGATCAAAAAAGGTAAAACGACAGAACACATGGAGGCCCGCGAGGGGAATGGTCATCTCGCCTAAAATCGCCGTACTGGCCAGCCATTGATTGACCTGCTGTTGCGCGAGGGAGAAGCGATCGCTCCCTGCCAACTGTTGTTCTGCAATACACCCCACAGCGGCGATCGATTCTCCCACATCCTGCTTTTCCCAATAGAAATGGGGATCGGAAGGCTGACTAAACCGGGCCAACGCCTCGAAGGGGCTGACCGTTCCCAGGGGTAACGAAATGCTCACAATCTGGGTTTGGGGCGATCGCAGGGCACGATTAACCGTGGCAAAAAATTCGTGAAAGGTTTGGGGGACGAGAAAGGGAAACTCTCGATATGGCGCAACAATCATGTGAATGTAAGTTTTAAGGCAGAATCTAGCCCCTCAAGAGGCTTAACACATCGTATATTCCAAATCCAAGCTGGGAACTTGGGAGTTTCCAGGGGAAATCGCCAATGCCCAGCCTAAACAGGGTTTATTAAAGCTATATCTATTCTGAGAGTAGAACTTAACCCTTCGCAAATAGGGCTTAACATTTAGCATCATTCTCGTTTGGGACCTAATTCGGCAAGATTTCCCCTGGTACTCCATGGCGTAATATAGGCGAACCCTTAACCCTCATCCTCAGTCCCTCTCCCGTTGCTACCGCGTACACACCAGTCGAACGCTGACTTAATGCCTAAAGGATAGCCCGTTTAGGGAGAGGGAGGGCCATTCGGCCCTATCGAACTCACATTGTTGTGGGGTTGCCGCAATCACTTGCAATATATGCGCAATATATCTTTATGGATATTTAGGTGTAGCGATATTTTGAAATATAAAGAAATCATTTAAAACCAGCGAATTTCCACTGAGAGTTGGCACACTGTAGCTAATTACATGGGGTCACCCGATATTAGACCCTAGCTCATAAACCCGGTTGAATATAAATTGATAAGGCGTTGAATTCCATTCATAGGAGTTCAGCGCCTTATCGTTTGGATGGCATCAGCCAGCAGGGAGGTTCCATGTCTCAGACCATGTCTCAGACCATGTCTCAGACCATTGTTGTCAAAATTGGTACATCTAGTCTGACCCAATCCCACACCGGACATTTGGCCCTCTCTACGATTGCCACCCTGGTGGAAGTTTTGTGCGATTTACAGCAGCAAGGTCATCGGATTATTTTGGTCTCGTCTGGGGCAATCGGGGTGGGGGCAGCGCGATTGGGCTTGGCCGAACGGCCCAAAACGATTGCGATGAAGCAGGCGGTGGCAGCAGTGGGTCAAGGGCGGTTAATGCGAGTCTACGACGACTTTTTCTCGGTGCTACAGCAGCCCATTGCCCAGGTGCTATTGACGCGGGAAGACTTGGTCCAGCGCAGCCGCTATGTCAATGCCTACCGCACCTTTCAGCAGTTGATGAAATTAGGGGCGATCGCCATTGTCAACGAAAACGATACGGTGGCGCTGGATGAACTCAAGTTTGGCGACAATGATACCCTGTCTGCATTGGTGGCCAGTTTGGTGGAAGCGGATTGGCTATTTTTGTTGACGGATGTGGATCGGCTTTACTCTGCTGATCCCCGTGTTGATCCGGAGGCTCAACCGATTGAACGGGTGGAATATTTGGAGCAGTTGGCCGAGATGGGGATCGACGTGGGCGATCGCGGTTCAGCTTGGGGCACGGGCGGTATGGTTACCAAAATGGCCGCTGCTCGGATTGCCACGACCGCCGGAGTCCGCATGGTGATCACCGATGGCCAGACCCCCCAGAATATTCCCAAAATTCTTAACGGGGAAACCCTGGGTACCCAATTTAATCCCCAACCTCACCACTCCAATGCCCGTAAACGTTGGATTGCACACGGTTTAATTCCCTCCGGTAAGCTTTACTTAGACCCAGGGGCCGTTAACGCTATCCAGCACAGTGGCAAATCCCTGCTTGCCGCAGGCATCACCGCTATCGAGGGAGACTTTCAGACTCAGGATGCCGTCCAGTTGTGCGATCAGGCTGGCGTTGAAATTGCACGAGGAATTGTTAATTACGGCAATAATGAATTGCGGAAAATTCAAGGTAAGAAAACGAGCCAAATTGCCCAAATTCTGGGGCATGAGGGGGCAGACACCGTCATTCACCGGGATAACTTAGTCCTGTCTTCCTGATAATCAGTCATAAACCGTAACTAAATTTTGAATCCCTGATAATTAGTTGTAAGCTGTAACCACAGTTCTGGAGAAATTTTTAAGAATACCCAAAAATAGCTGAGGTTTTGTTCTACTAGATAACATGACAATTGTGACTAGCTAGTATGTATTAACCAGGAGACTTTATGGCAGACCCCAAGAAGAAGATTGGTATTCTGACAAGTGGTGGTGATTGTGCTGGACTGAACGCGGTGATTCGGGCGGTGGTGCGGCGAGCCGCTGGGACTTATGGTTGGGACGTATTGGGCATTTATCGGGCGACTCAAGGGTTGATGAACCATCCCCCCGAATTTCTCTCCCTCGATATCAAAAGTGTTGATCCCATTTTGACCCACGGCGGCACGCTTTTAGGGACGACGAACAAAGGCGACCCCTTTGCCTATCCCATGCCGGATGGGTCTACGGTTGACCGATCGGGAGATATCGCTGAAGGGTATCGTCGTCTGGGTCTAGATGCGGTGATTGGGATTGGCGGCGATGGGAGCTTAGCCATCTTGCGCAAATTGTGCCAGCTAGGGGGCATGAACTTGGTGGGCATTCCCAAAACAATTGATAACGATTTGGGCAGTACGGAGCGTTCGGTTGGGTTCGACACCGCCGTGAATACGGCGACGGAAGCCTTAGACCGTTTGCACTTTACTGCTGCTAGCCACAGTCGGGTGATGATCTTGGAAGTGATGGGACGGGATGCCGGACATATTGCCATCAGCGCCGGGATTGCAGGGGGTGCCCATGTGATTCTGATTCCTGAACTTCCCTATTCTCTAGAAAATGTGTGCAGCAAGATTCGAGAGCGGCAGGATCGGGGCCAGAATTTTACGATTATTATTGTGGCTGAGGCGGTCAAAAATGTGACCGGAGAAGTCATCTCCCACACCAATACGCTGGGGCAAAATCGTTTGGGCGGCGTGGGTCACTATCTGGCGGATGCCATTAGTAAGTGCAGCGGAGCCGAGACCCGGGTGACGACCCTGGGCCACGTGCAGCGGGGTGGAACGCCTTCCTCGTTGGATCGACTCCTCGCCAGTGCTTTTGGGGTTGCGGCAGTGGATTTGATTGCAGAGGACAAGTTTGATCGGATGGTGGCATGGCAAAATCGTCAGATTATCGATGTCCCGATTGAAGAGGCGATCGCTCAGTACAGTACCGTAGACCCAGAAGGCACCCTGGTGAAAACGGCACGGGGCTTGGGCATTTGTTTAGGGTAGGCCTCGTTAGTTCACCCGTTTATTTCACAGAACCCTATACGAGTGTGACCGTGCTATGCAAGGATGAATAAACGATGGGTCTTGTGATAGATTTATCGATTGTTGACCCTGTTTAGTTGACTCAGTCGGAATAGAAATACTGTGATGAAAGTGGGCGATCGCGTTCGAGTGACGGCATCGGTTGTGGTGTATCATCATCCCAAAAACCGGAACAAACCTTACGACCTTAAAGATATGGAAGGGGAGATTTCTAGTTTTGCTGATCAATGGGGCGGCAAAGAGATCAGTGCGAACTTTCCGGTCAAAGTGCAGTTTGAGAAGCGGTTTTGGGTTCATCTCCGCCAAGATGAAATTGAGGTGATTTCAGCCTAGATTCTGCTCCTTATTAGTGTGGCGCGATCGCCAAGAACCCTGACCTCCAACGAGTGTCAGGGTTCTTTCTATCGTTGGGCATAGGCTATCGTTGGGCATAGGCCAATGGGACTGAAATAAGCTAGGTCCCTAGGTGATAGGCTTCAACCGCCGTAGTGGAGCGCAATATTATCAATGCTGGTTGGCCGAGCATAAAAGTATCCCTGCTCTTGTTGACACCCAAACTCGCTGACGATTTGATGCTCTCGGATTTCTTCTACACCCTCGCAGAGGGTGGTGATGCCGAGGGTGTTGCCAAAATCCAGGATGGATTTAAGAATGACAGCTTGTTTCGTGTTCTTTTCTACCCCAGTGACAAAGGATTTATCCACTTTCATGATCGCCACTGGAAATTTAGCTAAATAGGACAGAGACGAATAGCCAGTGCCAAAGTCATCAAGGGCAATCAACAAGCCCAAATCCACCAATTGCTGGGCGATCGCTTCAGCTTGGATGGGCGATCGCAACAGGGAGGATTCGGTAATTTCGATCACCAGCGATCGCACGGGAAAGGCCACCGTTTCCAATTGAGTCAGCAAGTGTTGAGCAAAGCCATCCCGCAAAAATTGCCGGGAAGAAGCATTAAAGTGGAGCCGGATGGGTTTGCCCAACTTCAGCGACAATTGCTGAACATCCTGAACGGCCTTGGCCAAACTCCAATCGCCGATCTCAATGATTAACCCGTTGCGCTCGGCAATTTGAATCGCCTTGAATACGGAAATGCCCCGATAGTCTGGCAAGGGCTGAAACCGCAGCAGGGCTTCAACCGCCTCTAGCTCCCCGGTCTGGGCCGAAACAATCGGTTGATAGGCCACCGCTAAATGGCTCTGGGTCACGGCCCGACTGAGCTTCTGTTCGACCCGGTGCATTTCTTCGGCAGCAGTGGCAAAGGCAGGCGCAAAGTATTGGTAAGTCCCCCGCCCATGTTCCTTGGCCTGGTACAGCGCGGTGTCGGCAGCCTGCAGCAAGGTATCCGCATCTTGGCCATCCATCGGATAAATGGCAATGCCCAAACTGGCGTTCACTTTGAGTTGGCCTTCTGGCATGGGAATGGGGGCCGAGAGTTTAGCCAATACCTTACACGCGGCAGTACTGGCATTAATTGAATCCTGAATCTGATCAAGAATAATCACAAACTCATCGCCGCCCATACGAGCGACGGTGTCGCTGGTCCGAATCGCCTGTTGCAAGCGCTGGGCCACTCGCTGGAGCAGGCGATCGCCCACGGCATGGCCTAGGGTATCGTTGATGTACTTAAAATCGTCCAAATCGAGGAAAATCACCCCAACTAAGCCATTGTCTTGGGCAGCAGTGGCGATCGCGTTTTTCAGCCGATCCAGCAATAAGGTACGGTTGGGCAGATGGGTGAGGGCATCGTGATTGGCCTGTTGGTAAAGCTGCTGCTCCAACTGCTTTTGGGCCGAAATATCAATAAACGAGAGGACGACTCCCTCGGTTTTTCCCTGATCAATGATGGGATTGGCATAGAGTTGGATGGGGAAGCGATCGCCATTGCGCCGGACAAAATATTCCTGGTCAGTTCCATAGGCTTCATGGGTCATCAAAACCCGCATAATCGGACATTGATCCACCGGGTAACTTGAGCCATCAGCCAACCGCCCATGAAGCGTTTGATGCAGATTCACCCCCAACAGTTCGGCCTCGGTTGCGTATCCCAGCATCCGCAGCGCCGCAGGATTGCCACTGGTACAAACGCCATCACAATCCACCGACAAAATGCCGCTGCCCGTGGTGTGCAGCAGCAACTTCAGTTTGCGTTCATGCTGGCGCACCTGCTGTTCAGCCTGCTTCAGTTCCGTCACATCCAAAATCGTACCAAACACACGGGTCGCTTGCCCTTGATGGTAGGAAATCCGCACGTTGGTTTGGACCTGAATCACCTCACCGGATCGACTTAACAGGCGATACTCCAGCGGTCCTAAATGGGCCTTGCCCGCGTCCATCCCAGCACTGAGCCATTGCATGACCCGTTCATTATCATCCGGGTGATGAATCGCGTCCGTCACCAGACTGAGAGTAATGTCCTCGTACTCCGGGTAATCTAATAAGCGATAGGCTCCTTGGGACCAAGCCACCTCACCGCTAGCCACATCCCAGGTAAAATCACCGATTTTTGCAACATATTGGGACTGGAGTAACTTTTCTTGACTCAGCCACAATTTTTCCTCCACCGCCAACATTTTTCTAAAATTGGCATACAGCAGCAGCGTCGATAACACCACCGCCAATAACAAGATCAATATCCAGTAGGGTGTCGTGCCAATACTCTGGGTTCTGGCCTCCTGCACCACAGCTTCATCTAGGAAGAAGACCAACGTGATGGGCCAATCCCCCACCAACTTCTGCAATAGAGTCCCTTGGTCCTGGGCAGTGATGCCGTTATAGTTGCGAGTGACGGACTGGGCAATATTCGGTAAGTCCCAAGAGAAATCATTTAAGGCTTGACCAACGAGATGCTGTTGGGTGGCACTCGCTTCTAGGATGGGACCACTGGCATGAACCATCACCCCAAAGCCTTGGTCAATATACGTTTGCGAGGCAAAAATATCGCTAAAGAAATTGCGATCTAAGGACGTAACCACCACCGCTGCTAGATCATCCACCTCAGTCCGGGCCGCTGCACTGAGAACCCAGGTCCACTTGCCGTCTACCCGGCTCACCACTGGCGGCATCACATAAATATCTTCGGTGGTGGTGTTCTCTGTGGTCGTGTCCTCCAAATGAATTTGAAAATAGAGCCGATCGGACACATCCACTCCCAACGCAGGCTGACCGTCCCGCATATCGGCGACGATGGTTCCAGCCGGATTGACAATAACGACGGTTCTCAGTTGGGGCGATAGCTGATGAATCCGCGCCAGTTGGGGCGCGATCGCCCCCCCGTCATCTGGCTGCGGCAAACTGGACAAATGCTCAGCAGTCAGCAGCGTAATTGTAGACAAATTGGCGAGTCTGGCTTCCACATCATCCGCCAATAGCTCCAGCTTTTCCAAATATTGCTCCTCTTGGCGAAGCTGCCCCAATTGACCCAGGCGATTGATAACCGCAATCCCCAGGGTGACGATCAGGGAACTCATGAGTAAGCCACCCAACAACACCAGATTGTAGGGCTTGATGATGATTGACTTCATATCTCGCTGTTTGGGGCCAATCCCAGCTTGAGAAACATAGCAACACCCTGTTTTAACGATGGGCTATCTCCTTCACCAGGATAACGCCGAATCTCTCCGTAAATTCACTATGGGTTAATTTTTAACGGATGCGGTCATTCCAAACTGATGAAGCTACACTAATGGAGGGGATCGCGTCCCATGTTGGGCGCAGGGGCCAAGTTGGTGCCCCATTCAGTCTGCTAGTATCGCTCGGCGTAATATAGACCACCCCCCTTAGTCCCCCCCCTTGCAAAGGGGGGAAACTCCGGTCCTCCCCCTTGGCAAGGGGGAGTTAGAGGGGGTGGTTCGATTTTTGTATACACCGTAGCCCTTTATATAAGCTAATCCTGTAGGGGTTTCAGATGGGCCTAGCCCCCATCCCCTAGCCCATTACCCCCAACATGGGGGATGGGGGACCGGATTGAAGTCCCTCTCCCAGCTTGGGAGAGGGATTTAGGGAGAGGGTCATGGGTTTAGAACCGTGTAGATC
>JBFRWC010000390.1:0-6581 GCA_051439365.1 Leptolyngbyaceae cyanobacterium | reverse complement strand
TCATAACGCCGATGTCCTCCACGGGTTCGCTCAGGTTTTAGCTTTCCCTGTTCTTCCCATCGATAGAGGGTTTTGGTGGACACCCCTAATAGCTTGGATGCTTCGCTGACAGAAATCTTAGACATATGGCCATTATAACAAATAAAATAGCCAATTATGTCTAGTAATGTTTAGATATTTGACTTCAGCTAAAAACCCCTAACAATCACTAAACCATAAGTACTAAATGCAATAAACCCTAGTGGCATGAGCAGGCTGTGAGAATACGATGAGCGAAATTCTAGAGCATCCTCAGATGGGATTCAAGACCATCTCAGGGAAGAATGTCATTCTCTCAATGGTAGATCAATTCAGTGGATTGACGGAGAGATTGGACGAAGAATGAAGGCTAACTGATTATGTATCTCGGTTAGTTGAATCAAGCATGAAGCTTAGTTCTATTACCCTCCCAACCCATGATGTTTTGGCCTGACTTGCTGCAAACACATAGAGATTAATTCTTATGGCTACTAGCACTGTGACCGTTTCAGTTAAGAATTTGGCTCCGAGCGATGGCACCCGATTAACCCCAGTTTGGGTTGGTTTTCACAATGGACAGTTTGATACATTCTCAGCAGGAGAACCTGCTTCGTCTGCACTAGAGGCGATCGCGGAAGATGGCAACATTACCCCCCTTAGCAAGGACTTTAATGCTAGTGGCGCTGGCCGTGTGGATGGTATCGTGAGTGGTACACCGATTTTGCCAAACATAGCTGCCAGCCAGACGTTTGTCCTTGATCCCAATGCGATTGACAGTCGTTATTTCAGCTATGCAGCTATGATACTGCCCAGCAATGACACGTTCATTGGCAACGGAAACCCAACAGCGATCGCCATTTTTGATGAATCTGGTAACTTCGTGGGTAGTAGTTTTGTAGTGCCCGGGTCAGGAGCCTATGACGCAGGGACAGAAATCAATGATGAACTCCCTGCTAATACTGCCTTCTTTGGACAAGCTGCTCCCAATACTGGGGTGGATGAAAATGGTCTGGTTCGCTTAAGTGACGGATTCTTGCCTACAGGAAGTGGGGGAATTTTGGATGCGTCAGAATTCGCTGCCGCTGATTTTACGGTACCAGGATACGAATTCGCGCAGATTACGATTACCCTTGATCGGCTTGTCGGCAACGATAGCAGCGAAACTTTGATCGGTAGCGATACCGATAATCTCATCAAAGGCGGTAAAGGTGATGACATTCTCAGTGGTCTTGCAGGTGATGACACCCTGTATGGCGGCAAAGGCCAAGATGAACTATTGGGAGGGGACGGCAACGATCGTCTTCTAGGGAATCGCAACGATGATATTTTAGACGGTGGCCTGGGGGATGACCGTTACATTGGTGGACAAGGGGCTGATACCTTTGTGTTGCGCCAAGGGGAAGGGGTAGACGCTATTCGTGATTTCAAACTATTTCAAGGTGATACCATTGCCCTAGCGGGAGGTCTCACATTTGATGACCTCACCATTAGCCGTTTTGGTCGCAATGGCGCACGCCTCAGTGTAGACGGGGAAGAACTTGCGATCGTTCAAGCTAATCGGTTTGGAGCGATCGCAGAGAGTGCGTTTACTGTCATCGAATAACCTACAAGACACAATCGGTGTGGCTAAGCTAAAACTATTTTAGTTTGCGTATTTTGGTGGCTGAACCCCGCCGCTGGCGGGGTTCAGCCACACAAATTAAATGGCAATCAGCTTAGAACTCCTTCAGGTGGGGATTCGGGCACCTGTAAACTGGGAGATCGCTTCTCATCGAAGGACTTAAAAGCGATCGCCCTTCCATTTTTAGCCATACCCCTTACGATAAAGGGTGTGATGAATTGCCAAGGCAATTCATGGTTGAATTGGGGATTGTAAAGTCGTGGTTAAGCTCAGTATTGCCCAGCGCCTGGGTATCGCTCTGATCATTATCGTCCTGTTGGGGATGCTCCTGCTGGGACCAGCCGTACACTTACTGACGGAATCCTGGTGGTTCGGGGCTGTGGGGTTTGCCGATGTGTTTTGGACGCGGATGATCTGGCAGGTGGGGGTGGGGGCGATCGCGTTCCTCTTTTACGGTGGGTTCTTGTGGGGAAATTTTGCGATCGCCTCCCGCCTCACCCGCTACAACACCTACATCGTGTTGCATGAACTGGGGCTGCACCACTACGTCCGGTATGTTCCCAATTTGGTCAGAACTTTGATTGCGGTCTTGGCCATCAATGGTGGGGTGATCTTCGGCCAAACAGCCTGGGAGACAACCCTTAAATTTCTCAACGGCACCCCATTCGACTACAGTGACCCGATTTATAACCGGGATGTTGGCTTTTACCTGTTTGACCTGCCGTTCTATCAGCAAATTCATGGCTGGTTGCTGGGTCTCCTGTTTTGGGGCTTAGTGCTGGCGTTAACGCTTTACTCGTTGAAAGGATCGATCGAACCCGATCGGGGCTGGCAGTATGCCCTCCGGGGTGGGTCCAAAATTCATCTGAGTTTGCTGTTGGCGGCGATCGCCCTTCTCGTGGCGGCGGGATTCTGGCTCCAGCGTTATGGTTTGCTCTACTCCTCGTCTGGAGTCGTTTTTGGGGCAGGCTACACCGATGTTCACGCCCAAGAGCAAGCCTATTGGATCATGAGCATTGCTACCTTGGTGTTGGCGGGATTATTCATTGGTTCCCTGTGGCGGGTGAGTTTGGCGATTCCCCTGTACGGGGTTGGAGTCTACATTGTGGCGTTGGTGGTGCTGACGGGATTCTATCCCCAGTTTCAGCAACAGTTTATTGTAGAACCCAACGAACTCACCAAAGAGGCACCATATATTGCCCACAATATTAACTTTACCCGTCGGGCTTATGGTTTAGATGACGTGGATCGGCAAAACTATCCGGCTGAAAACCAGTTAAATCGGGCAGTTCTGGATCAGAATGAGTCCACCATTCGCAACATTCGGCTGTGGGATTATCGTCCTCTGTTGAGTACCTATCGCCAACTTCAGGAAATCCGGCTCTACTACAGCTTTAAGGATGTGGATATCGATCGCTACACCCTTGATGGAAATTATCGTCAGGTGATGTTAGCCGCACGAGAACTGGACTACAGCCAAGTCCCCGCCCAAGCTCAAACGTGGGTGAATCAGCGGCTAAAATACACCCACGGTTATGGTCTGGCCATGAGTCCGGTGAATGTGGTCACCACTCAGGGATTGCCCCAATTATTCATCAAGGATATTCCTCCGGTGTCCAGCGTTGATGTAACGGTGGATCGTCCCGGCATTTACTACGGTGAGGATACCACCAACTATATTTTTACAGGCATGACCACCGAAGAGTTTGACTATCCCCGTAGTGAGGGTGGCAATGCCCTGACGATGTACGACGGACTGGGGGGAGTGCCGATTCCGTCCTTTTGGCAGCGACTCGCCTATGCCTATGATTTCAACAGCCTTAAAATTCTGATTTCCAATTATTTTGCCCCCACCTCCCGCATCCACTATTACCGCACCATTCGCGATCGCATCTATCATGTTGCGCCGTTCCTTCAGCTTGACCGTGACCCCTATATCACGGTGATTGATGGCAGGCTCCAGTGGATTATGGATGCGTACACGGTGAGCGATCGCTTTCCCTACTCTAAACCCCTAGGTCGGGCGGACACGAGCGCCTCTCGCCCCAACATTGCCCGTGGCAGCGTCAACTATGTGCGCAATTCAGTCAAAGTGGTGGTGGATGCTTACGATGGCACGATGCAATTTTTTGTGGTCGATGAAGCGGACCCGGTCTTGGCCACCTATCGCAAGATTTTTCCGGGATTGTTCATCCCCAAAGCTGAGATTCCGCCAGCCATCCAAGCGCACTTCCGCTATCCGCTGGACCTGTTCAAAGCTCAAGCCCAGATCTACGCGGCCTATCACATGACCGATCCGGAGGTGTTCTACAACAAAGAAGACTTGTGGGATGTGCCGGAAGAACAGTTTGACGGCCAACCCCGCCGCATGGAGCCATACCATGTGATCATGCAGTTACCCGAGGACGAGGGGGAAGAGTTCATTCTGATTTTGCCCTTCACTCCTAGCGGTGACAATCGAGACAATATGATTGCTTGGATGGCGGCCCGATCCGATGGCGATCGCTATGGCGAAATGGTGATGTATGCCTTTCCCAAGCAGGAATTAGTGTTTGGTCCCAGCCAAATCGAGGCGCGGATCGATCAGGACACGGACATATCGGGACAACTCACCCTCTGGGGCCAGCAAGGATCACAGGTGATTCGGGGCAATTTGCTGGTGATTCCGATTGAGCGATCGCTCCTCTACGTGGAACCCATCTACCTCCAAGCGGAAACGGGAGAACTCCCTGAACTCAAGCGGGTGATCGTCGCCTACGATGACCAAGTGGTCATGACTGAGACCTTAGAAGATTCCCTGACCCAGATTTTCGGCCCCTCTCCTACTAATCCCACCAATCCCATTAGCGACACCACCGCCGCTCCTCCTGATCCCGCCCCTATTCCTTCAGCCAATCCATCAAACCCACCAGAAGCTGCGATCCCCTCAGCAACTCCCCCTGAACCAACACTACCCGATAACTTAGCAGAACTGGCAGAGGCGCTCTCTAGCACCTACGACGAAGCCCAAGCTGCACTCCAACAGGGAGACTGGGACACCTATGGCGATAAACAGGCCGAACTAGAAATCCTGATTCAGGAGTTTAAGCAACAAATGGAAAATTAGTCAGGAGTCAGGAGTCTTGGGTCAGGAGACCTGACCCCTACATTGTCCCAATCCCTTGTAGGGGAGCAGTTTCCGCGCCCAAGCCTCAATTCTTGTCAGTCAACCAGGGTGGGGATAGACCATTGTTTGCGCTAGCATACTAAGAAGTATTAAGCAGCATTCAGAAAGAGCGATCGCAGTATGGTTCAAGCGTCACCCACAGCAGAGAAAGGGTTTTCCTGGTTTCCCCAATTGCGTCGCGAAATTTGGATTTTGGCCGCAGGGCAGTTACTCCTGTTCATGGGGCAAGGGTTCACGATGGTCTACACCTCGATTTACTTTGTCAACACCTTGGGATTTTCCGCCACAGAGGTGGGCATTGCCTTGGGGAGTGGTAGTCTGTCGGGCACTCTGAGCCGCTTTTGGGCGGGTAACGCCATTGATTCGCCCCGGTTGGGTCGCCGCAAAACTCTGTTTTTGTCTACGGTGATTATGGCGATCGCTTGCTTCTGTCTCGCCCTGACCACTACCTTTCCCATGCTACTCCTGGGAAATCTCCTGCTAGGGGTGGGGTCCAGCCTATATTGGCCTGCCACGATGGCCGTCACTGCCGACTTAACCACTGCCGAAAATCGCACCGAGGGCTTTGCCCTAACTCGATTAGCGGACAATGCAGGACTGGGGTTAGGTGCTTTACTCGCAGGACAGTACATTGCTTGGTCCGGGAGCTATCCCACTTTGTTCTTTGGCAAGGGGATTGTTTATCTAATGTGTGGGGTCATCATTTATTGGGCGATCGCCGAGACCCTGCCCCATCACGCGATTGATGCGGTGGATTCCCCTTATCAGCCACTCGCGGAAGATGCTGCCGATGCTGCTGCTGTTTTGCATGGGTCGGGACAAACCCTCCAACAATGGGGAAAGGCATTGCGCGATCGCCCCTTTCTCATTTATTTAGCCGCCAATATCTTTTTCACCACGTTTGTGGCTCAGTTGAGCAGCACCTTACCCCTATACTTGGCTGATTTTGTTCCCGGTGGCAATTCGACCCAGGGCTTCTCCGAACAGTGGATTAGCTACTTTTTCGGGGTCCATGCGGCGTTAAAAATTGGACTGCAAATGCCTGTGACCCGCTGGCTCAAACCCTTCAATTCCAGTAATGTGCTGTTGGGATCGCTGGCATTATGGATGAGTAGCTTTGGGCTGATCTGGTTGACGGGGCGAGTGCCCACCCATGCGATTATCCCGATCGCCATTGCCTTTGGCTGCATTGCGATCGCCGAGGTGGTTCATGCCCCCGCTGCCATGTCGATTGTGGGAGAGCTAGCTCCTGAGTCTGCCCGTGGGATTTACTTTTCCTTAGAGTCCCAGACTTGGGCGCTAGGATTTTTGATTGGTCCGGCAGTCGGAGGATGGACCCTGGATCATGGGCCAGTGTGGGGGAGCAATCTTTGGCTGGTGTTGACGGCTAGCGCCTTGGTCTCTACAGGACTGCTCATCTGGCTGAAACGGTTTGGACAACAACGCCACAGCCCGGTGGAGACTACAATCAACCTTACGACTGAACCCACAATCGAGGTCAAGCTAGAGACCACAACGCTCCCGTAAGTTGGGCTAGCGACAGCGTAACCCAACGAAATGCCGACTAGTGTTGGGGAATTGCCAAAGGCAAGGCTAAGCCAACGTTACCTCAACCCAACCGACGAAACGCTCTTTTGTCAGCGACAGCGTGACCAACGCCCACTCACTCGCCCTGAATCTGAGCACAAGCGAGTTTCATCACAAATTGCAAACTTCTGCCAAGCGATCGCCCCAACTTTCACAACAATCTGCGACAATAAGTGCCAACCTCATTTG
>JBFRWC010000389.1:0-8231 GCA_051439365.1 Leptolyngbyaceae cyanobacterium | reverse complement strand
GTATACACGGTAGCCTTCATAAGGGGGAGCTAGAGGGGGTAGAACCAAAAACTTTACGGTCAATAAGTATTTCTACTCTACCTATATTGTGGGACAAAATTCCTGGTTTGACCGAACCAAAATTGATTCGTGACCATGATTGATCCCAATGTTTGTGATATTAATACGTGATGGCCACGGTATTCCTAATAATCCCCTGATAGTCTGCCATGATTGACGCGATCGCCCTCATCCATATCCACCACCGCTCCCTGCTCTGTGTCCGCACCGCTGGCAAGGATGCCTTTTATTTGCCGGGAGGTAAGCGGGAACCAGGGGAATCGGACCAGGAGACATTGGTGCGGGAAGTGTGGGAAGAGTTGGGCATAACGTTACAGCCAGACACGGTTTGCTGGTTTCAAACCTACATTGCCGCTGCCCACGGTTACGGGGCCACCACTCAAGTGAAAATGGCCTGCTACTGTGCCGAGTTCAGCGGCAAGATCCAGCCCTGTGGTGAAATTGAGGAGATGGCTTGGTTGCAAAGTAATGGGCGCGATCGCTGTGCCCCAGTGAATCAAGTGGTGATGGATGACCTAGTAGAACGAGGGTTAATTGATTAAACCCATTAAAGCCCTAGATGATGCTTAACTTGACGATTACTCGAAACTATTCCCTGATAGGCTGGGGACTAGTCGGGAATGTGTGCCTTTTTTCCAACTGTCCCTAGATTCGGTAGTAATGGCGATCGCACGTCCCAATGCAATAGCCGATCATCATGACAAAATTCTGCATTGGGCATGGAAGCCACGGGCGCGGAACCACGCCCCTACCGTGAATTAGGGCCATGTAGGGGTCAGGTCTCCTGACCCAATGTAGGGCATAGAACTGTAGACCCTTTTGTTAGGTTGCTAGGGGCGATCGCCTCCCAACACGAACCACCAAAATATATTCAGGACATCAACAACGATGGAAAAACTAGAACTACTCGACGACAACGAGGTGATTTCAGATATTAGTCAAAGTTTACTAGAGGAACTTTACTTACCTCAGACAGCTAAAGTTTATGAGTTAGTAGAAGCCCTCTTTTATACTTTGTCTGAGGTAAACATGAATTTAGTTATGGATCAATTTTCTTGTAGTGTGCTTCGTTATAATCAAAATGATTGGACTAAAGGGAAGTTGAAGATTTGTCTTGCATTTATTCCAGATGATGACAGTGACAAAACAGATGAATCATCTGAAAACCTATCCTCTACCAATATATCGCCACCAGAGAAAATCAGGCAGAACTCTTCTGGGAAATAGATCAGAACAACAGTAGTTTAAATGTTAGCCATGATAAGAGATGGGGAACACTAATGGTTAGAGTCGTGAGATGCTTACCCTTCTGAGCCATCTGACTCTATCTGTAGTCATCTACCCGGAGAACACAATGAGCCTGAATATCAAATATCCCATCTGGTTTCCCTATCCCTCTTCATGGATGCGATCGCTCATCCCCCTCCTACTCTTTCCTCTCCTCTTCACCGGAGCTGGATTTTTAGGATATGTCATATTTATGCTGAGTATCCTGTTGGGGATCAGTAGTATACCTATTCTAATTATTTCACCCATTATTGTTATTACCCTATTGCATCATGTTCTCTTCGGTAAGGGCAAAAATCTCATTCCTTTAGTTGTTAGTATGTGGGAAGGAATTTATGCTTTCCAAGTATTTATGATGACGATTCTGATCGTATTTTTGACTGTTGGTTACTCCTCTGCAATCCTCACACCTCATCCAGAGGCAACCTTTACCCACTTGCAGGATTATAGAGACTTTATGCCCAGATCGTCTTCTGATATTTATACTGATGAGCTTTTGGCTATTGTATTTTTCTTCTACTGCTGGACCGTATCCGCCAGCCTGTACCAAATTGAGTATCTTGCCAGGAAAGCCATTCGGAAAATTAAAAAAGAAACTCAAATCAAGAACATGACCTCTAAAGCTCTGAAATCACAGCATTGAGGATAAAAAATTAAGAATGTTACCGCAAAAGAGAACACCGCGAATTCCAATTCCCAAATCCGTGCGTGATCATGTCTTGAAGCGCGATCGCCACACTTGCCGCCACTGCGGTAGCCAGCAAAACCTGAGCGTAGACCATATCAAACCGCTCAACAAAGGTGGTTCCAATGACATGAGTAATTTTCAAACATTGTGTCAGAGATGCAATTCTAGGAAGGGCGATCGCTTACCCCCAAAGCGTTCCAGATTCCACAGATCCTACTAGGGCTGAACACCGCCTTCAGGGAAAACCCACTTGGGTGGAGCTTCAAGCTTCTTACGTCGGGCAATTTCAGCAATCTCATGCATGTCTTCCAACGACGTTTTCTCCATAAACTTCGATGCCGCCGCACGATATTCTTTGTTGGGACACTGATCGCCCAAAACACAGCCGTTCACACAGGCGGTTTTACAGTCAATAGTGCTGGCTTGCTGACTCATTTTTATCCTCTCTCTGCTGCTGCAAATGATCCGTGCTGCGTCGGGTGACTCACCCAGCGTTTTCAAACTCCTTGATCAGTATAATTGGCTTGGTCTGGTTCTGCATGGGCAATCAGATGGATCGACTCAATCAACCCAAAGACTGGGATTGCAGTTCTGGCGCATCCAGCAAAACCGGGTTGACATCAAACCAGGAGAGGCCGCGATCGCGATATTCAAACACGAGGCGACTGTGAATCAGAATTTGATAGTCGTCATCCCCCCCCACCTTTTTGGTGCGACTGACCTGATCGAGCAATTCCCACTCATCCTCTGACAATTGCAGCGTCATTTCATTGCGACGAGCTAGAATCACCTCTTCCAGAGTCTCACGCACGAGGGGCAGCGATCGCCGTTTCCGTATCCAGCCATTCAATAGACGCAACAGATCCCGCACGTGGCCACCACTAACCAGACACAGACGATCGAGGGATTCGAGAGCATCAAACACCTCTGGCAGGTGTTTGATGCGTTCTGCCTCTGAGAGTTCAGGCATGGCACGGGCTAACACCATTTGCCGCAACAGGTCCATCCCCGATTCACACCGTTCGCCATTGCGCAAGACCACGGGAACCATCGGCAACACCTTGGGATCATCCATATATCGGGCGGTCAGTAAGCCGTAATTGCTGGAAAACTTGAGTGCCAGCGGCATGGTGTAAACTTTGTGACAGTGCAGATTTTGCAAACACTCATGCTGGTCGATGAACAGGTAATCCTGGAGCGATCGCCCCATTGCTTTAGAGGCTCCATCAATCCGGTCCAGGTTGTCTACAATTACCACCAATCCTCGTTTCCCCTGCTCCTTGAGTTGGGCGATCGCAGGCTTGAGCAATTCCTCATTAATGGCCTCCACCAGTTGATTTTTCTGTGGTCCCAAAAACTGATTGAGGCGATCGCGCAGGGTGGAATCATTTTTAGCACGGGCCGTAATCTGACCAATCCCCGCCGACAGGGACACTTCTCCTTCCGTATTGCCTGACACTCCCACTCCCATAAACTCTGCCGATCCTTCCAGGATAATCTCCGTTTTGAGTACCCTAGCCGCTCCCTGGAGAAACCCCCGCAATCCCTTGGCCTCTCCCAAGTTAATCGCTTCAAGTCCCTGACTAATGCGACGGGCGATCGCTAGCAGCACATCGCCAATATCCACATCCGCCATATCCAAGTCATCCGACGACTCAAAGTAGATCACATGGAAGCCCTCAGCCTCCAGTTCTAGACCCAACTTCAAGAGTTCCGTAGACTTGCCACAGCCAATATGCCCCGTAAACAGCGTACAAGTGGGCTGATCCGGCTCAAAAAAGGCAATCCGATCCTTGATTTCCTCAATAATCGGTTCACCCCGCACTTCAGAGAAATCGATATAAAAAGCGCGATCGCCCTCCCGATGCGGATCAAGAATCCGAGCCGGGTTAGTTGCTTGAAAAAACTGACGAATATCTAACACAGGTCGTTGCCACAAACATAGTCCAAGACCACTCATTTTTACTGCATTGAGCGACCCAACAAAAATAGGGTAAGACCCCACGATGAAGAACGAGGACGGAAGAACGAGGACGGAAGAACGAGGACGGAAGAACGAGGACGGAAGAACGAGGACGGAAGAACGAGGACGGAAGAACGAGGACGGAAGAGGGAAGAACTGACACCCACTCCCCCACTCCCCACTCCCCCACTCCCCCACTCCCCCACTCCCATGCTATGCTGGGGAAGTTGTCAAAAAATCGCACACCCAGATTTTCGGGTGTTTTTCCAACGGGCAATCAGGCTTGAGACCAGGTTGTTAGGTGGGAAAATGCACCTGGGTGGAGGCATAACCCGAATAAGGAGAGAAAAATATGCCAGTTGTTTCATTGGCTCAGTTGCTTGAGTCCGGGGTTCACTTTGGGCACCAAACCCGTCGCTGGAATCCCAAGATGGATAAGTACATCTACACGTCACGAAATGGGGTCCATATTATTGATTTGGTCCAAACAGCGCAGCTCATGGAATCAGCCTATGCTTTCATGCGCGATGCCTCAGAGCAGGGTAAGCGAGTATTATTTGTCGGGACGAAGCGTCAGGCAGCTGGGATTGTCGCGCAGGAAGCGCTTCGCTGTGGCTCTTACTACGTGAACCAGCGGTGGTTGGGTGGAATGTTGACCAACTGGACCACGATTAAATCCCGTGTTGATCGCCTTAAGGAACTAGAACGGCGGGAAGAGACTGGAGCGTTAGATCTGCTGCCCAAGAAGGAAGCCTCCATGCTACGGCGCGAGTTGGAGAAACTCCAGAAATATCTGGGTGGCATCAAGATGATGCGGCAAGTGCCCGATATTATCGTTATCGTCGATCAGAAGCGCGAGTACAACGCGGTCCAAGAATGCCGCAAGTTGGGTCTGCCCATTATTTCGTTGCTGGATACCAACTGCGACCCGGATGTGGTCGATATTCCGATTCCCGCCAACGACGATGCCATTCGCTCGATCAAGCTCATTGTCGGGAAACTCGCTGATGCTATCTATGAAGGTCGCCACGGTGAGTTAGACACCGGAGATGATATCGACATCTACGAAGGCTATGATGGCGCAGAAGAAGACTATGATGACTATGATGAAGGAGATGAGTCCGGCTACACAGAAGAGTCGAATGGTGGTAGCGAAGAGTAGCTACCGCAAACCTGTATCTGAGGGCTGATCCTGTCAGCCTTCGCGGGTTGCCTCTTGGGTGAAATCGTGACATACGGTAGGGGGCGATCGCACGGTCGTTAGTGCATTGTCAGCAATGCCGTCAACAAGCTTGTTGATTTCCCCCGCCCCTGCACAGTGGATTGAAAGGTGCTGAGATACTTAACGAGTCACCAGGCAGGACATCGGTATCGAAATAGTGGAATAATTGCTAGTAACAGCTAACTAAGATTTGAAGTAGGACTGAGGCACAATGGCTGACATATCGGCAAAAGATGTCATGGCACTGCGTGAGAAAACAGGCGCACCCATGATGAAATGTAAGAAAGCCCTGAAGGAAACCGAGGGCGACGTTGAAAAGGCAATAGAGTGGTTGCGTCAAAAGGGGATCGCCTCAGCGAACAAGAATGCTGATAAAGTGGCTGCAGAGGGCTTGATTGGTCAGTATATCCATACAGGAGGTCGTGTGGGTGTGCTAGTGGAGATCAACTGCCAAACTGACTTTGTGGCGCGGAACGAGGCGTTCCAAGAGTTGGTTAAGAACGTGGCGATGCAGATTGCGGCTTGCCCCAACGTTGAGTTTGTTTCAACCGATGAAATTCCGGCGGAAGTGGTCGCCCGTGAGAAGGAAATCGAGATGGGACGAGAAGATTTAGCCAGCAAGCCAGAGAATATCCGCGAAAAGATTGTAGATGGTCGCATTGGCAAGCGCCTAGGGGAGCTAGCGTTGATGAACCAGCCCTACATCAAGGATCAAAGCATCACCGTTGAAGAGTTGGTTAAGTCCACATCAGGTGAACTGGGTGAAAAGATTCAGGTGCGGCGGTTTGCCCGGTTTATTCTGGGTGAAGGGATTGAGAAGAAAGAAGATGATTTTGCGGCTGAAGTAGCAGCCCAAGCGGCAGCGGCTAAGGCAAAGACTTAGGGATAAGTGGTGTCCGATACCTATTTGCTAATGTAATGGGTGGGGCAGGGCTAGCAGACCTAAGCTAATTTCGAATAGGGTGGGGTGGATGGGCTGACGGTAGAGGTCCGTCCATCCTATTTTTTTTACGTGTTTCGAGGTAAGTGATGAGTTTGTTAAGATGATACCTTCCATGATCAACTTGAATTTTCTGGAAACACAATTCGCTTGCAACACAGTTCACTTGAAACACAATGTTTCTGAGGAGGTAGGGCAAATTTTATGGCGGATGCGATTCGACAAATTCGGCAAGAACTCAATGCTTTGACCCAGGCGATCGCCATATTAGCGACGGACCTGGATGCAGCCTACGATGAGTATTTGACAGCCCTGCGAACCTCCATTCAGAAACAAGCGGTGTTGGCTTGCTATCACCTCTGTACTCACGGTCACCCCGAACGATTTCTGCGGCTATCGTTCCGGCAGCGAGAAGCGCTCCAGCAGGCCATTCAAACCTGCATCTATCAGGCTCAGCAGCGGTTGATGAATGCTTATATCCTGGCTATCACCCCACCCAAACCAGAGGAGGAAGACCAACCCAAACGAGGCAAACGACGGCGATCGCTGCCCCCCTCTGACCATCCCCTAGCCCGTTCTCGGCGGCGTTCCCCCGACGATGAAGATGGGCCATCCGTCGAGTTTATTGCTATTGGCGGGGATATAGACGAGGAGGATGTAATGGCGATCGCCAATGATCCATCGTTAGCCGCAGCTCTGGGAGACCTAGCCGATAATTTATCCTTAGATCGGGCGGACGTGGCTGAGCGGATTAAGCACGAGCTGCTCAGCAAACTTTCTGAGGTAGACATTGAAGACGACGCGGACGACCACGATGAGGAGGGTCGCGATGAGGAGGATCGCGATGAGGAGGGTCGCGAAAATAGCCTCCCTTGGGCTGAAGGGAAGGAAGGACAGCATAGCAAGGACAACGAAAACGAAGACAATGAAACCGTTGAGCGTTCTGAGGACAATCCAACGGTAGCCAACTCTAGTCCTGGTGTTGTTGAGCCATCCAAAGAATCTAAGACACTCAACGAGGCATCTGAAGCCGTGGATGCGAAATACACTAAGTTTGCCGCAGCGGATGAAATGCCCACACCTGTCGAGTTATTGGTTCGTCAAGACCATCTAGAGCGGAACGTAGCCGAGGTCTTGCGCGACCTATCGCAGCAAGTTAACCACCAACTCCATCAAACGGGTATGCTGCCGCGAAAGTTGCCAGGGGCAGTGCTAGAAGCCGCACTCAAGTCGGAAGCCTCAGCAGAACCGTCCAGTGGGCCACCGAATATCTTAAGTTTGCTAGTGGAGGCGGAAGGAAAATCGAAGCACTCAAAAGTGATGCGGATCAAGGTTGTCAATCTGCGCCTCTCCGAGTTGGAGTTTATCGATCATTACCTGTCATCCCGCCGTTCTCGTCTCCGGGAACTCACCGAGAAATTACAAAAAATGGGCAAGACCTATGAGAAAAAGCAGCGATCGCGAGCCGTTGCCGAAGCTGAAGCTGCTTGGCGATCAAGCTGGTATGAGCGTGAGGACTAAGGTGATTGCCGAGAAAAAATATACCGCTGTAGGGTGCTGTGAGCGCCAGCATAACGCACCGCAGGTTGGTAATTTTTTTACAAGAAATGGCCTAAGGACGCGAGGACTAAGGACGCGAGGACTAAGTGATGGATTGGTTGCGGCTGCAAAAAGCACTATCGGTTGAGGCCGAACGAGGGTTCAACGATCTCATCGGAAATCAGTATCGCTTCAGCGAGTTTATTTCACTGCAAATTGAGCAACCACCAGCAAACCTTGATCCCGAACAACAACACCAATGGCAACAACGAGCTTCAGCGTTCTCCTCCTATTCCCAACTATCCTTTGCTGAACGTCAGCATCTCGTCGCTGACACCCGCCGCCTGATCTACCAATCCAAGCGATCGCTAGCGGAAGGAACGCAGAACGCTGAACGCTCCCCCTCAAAACTCAAAACTCAAAACTCAAAACTCAAAACTCAAAACTCAAAACTCAAAACTCAAAACTCCCCCCCACCCCCCCCCCCCCCCAACCCCCCACACAAAAACACACCCCCATAGAACACACCACA
>JBFRWC010000388.1:0-3927 GCA_051439365.1 Leptolyngbyaceae cyanobacterium | reverse complement strand
CACTTGCCTGTTTTGTGTCTGGAAGCTATCGCAGTTGCGTCACACCATCCGTCAATGGGAGCATCAACTCAAGGCTCTAGAACAAGAGCTACAGCAAACCCTGGCCCAAGCCCCCGCCATGATTTTGGCAGGACCGCAGCAGATTAAACAGGGACGACGGCAGTTGCGCCAGCTACAGGCTAATCTGAAAATTTACTACCAATGGAGTCAAATCCTAGTGATTGTTTTGCAATGGGTGCAATCCGGCCTATCAACACCCACAAGTAAACTGCGGCTTAGAGAGGAAAGTCTCTCCAGAACTCATAAAAAGCCACAAGCCTGAATGGATCTGAGAGCAGATCGCCCGCCATTTCTTTCGCGGGTGGGCCACGTCTCCTACCAAAGCCTTGGTCGAGCGATCGCTCCAGCGATCCTAGAGCGATCGCCAAGCCAGTCCCCCTAAGCCAGTAAGATAATGGGGATCTAGTGTGGTATCTCTGAAGGTATGGAGAACGACGGTTGCAAGCGTGGAGAACATAGACTGATGGCAAAGAGTAGGGCCGTAGGACGACAAGATCCCAGGGATAACGGGGGGAGTTCATCCTCATCGGAGAACTCAACCGGGGCATTTGTGGGTGGGATGATTGTAGGGGCTGCTGTGGGAGCCGCTGCTGGGGCGATCGCTGGCCTGTTGACCGCTCCCCAAGAAGGTCAGAAAACCCGCACGCTCTTGAAACAATCCGCTGATGCGTTGCCAGAGTTGACCCACGATGTCGTGGATACAATGCAATTCCAAAGTCAACGGTTGGTGCAATCCAGTTTCAAGGGTTGGGAGCAGACTCTACTCCGGCTTCGGACGGCTATCTCTACAGGAATCACCGTCAGTCAACAAGAGCGTCAACGTCTGGCCAAAGTGCGCCAATCATCCCCCTCGCGGCCAGCCAACACTAATGCTAAATCTTGAGAGGCATGATGCAATGGAGTTCATGCTGGAATTCCTGATGAACCCCCTGCTATGGTTGGGTCTATCGACGCTCCTGGTGGCAGCGAGTCTAACCACCCTGTTGGTCGTGGCGGTACCCGTTCTGTGGCAGCTCACCCATGTGGCCCGTAGCGCCGAGCGGCTCTTGGATACTCTCAATCGCGAGTTGCCACCCACCCTGGAAGCCATCCGCCTTACGGGCCTGGAAATCACCGATTTAACCGAAGATGTGAGCGAAGGAGTGCAAAGTGCAGGTCGGGTGATCCAGCAGGTGGATCGGGGCGTCAACACGGTCACGCGGCGCGCCAGTCAAGTTCAAATGGCCACACGGGGTGGCATCGCCGGATTCAAAGCGGCCTGGAAAGTATTACGGGGCAAGCCTCTCGACAGCAGCAAAAGCGGAGGGAGTTCGCTATCCTAAGTTAGCAACCTTTAAGGCTTTGCTCTTGATTCTTTAGCTTCTGGAGGACAGTTCGTTATGTTTCCCTTCTGGTCAATGTCTGGTGAATCCACTTGCTCGTCAACCGATTATCGGGCCAAGCGGCTGCGCTGCCTTCGTTGGGTGAAAGATTCCCTAGAAACTCGCCTTGCAGCAGTGAATGCGATGATTGATAGTCTGGAACAGCAGCAGCAACGGGATGAACAAGAAGTTGCATAGGCGGCGATCGCTCTTAGGGAGTGTTCAGAAATAACGTCAGCCTGCGTAGGATGGGTTAGGCGGAAGCCGTAACCCATCACATCGTCTCCTATCTCCCTTAGGGAGTATTCAGAAATAACGTCAGCCTGCGTAGGATGGGTTAGGCGGAAGCCGTAACCCATCAATCATCTACCATCTCCCAGCCCTTTAAACGCCTATCTCCGTTCAGGCAAACAGGCGGTCAAGGTCTCCTCAACCGATCGCGGATTCCAACCCAAAACTTGCTTCGCTTTCGTACCATCAACCCGAACACAGCGATCGTATAGATAGTGAACCCGTTCGCGGCTGATGGGCGGTTGCCAATTGAGGAACCGCCCAACTAGGTCCAGTAGGTTGCCGACCCAGCGAACAACAGGTTCAGGAATTTCGTTGGGTTCCGGCACACCTGCTTGCTGACTGATAAAGGCGAACATTTCGCGAGTGGTGAGTTCTCCAGTGGACATGATGTAGCAGTCTCCTGCCTCTCCTTTTTCCAGAGCGAGCAGCATGCCCTCTACTAGGTCATCCACATGGACAATCCCGGTGACGCGATCGCCTCCGGCCCACACGCGCAATTTTCCCTCACAGAAGTTTTTGATCACCGGACCAAAATGAGGATCATCGGCCCCAAAAATACCCGACGGCATCACACTCACGGCAAAGTGGCCACTGGAAACATAGCGATCGACCAACTCTTGGGCCTGATATTTGGTGCGATCGTAGCTAGAGGAAAAGTCTTTTTGGGTACGAACAAAGGTTTCATCAATCACTTCACCTTGGGTATCGCCAAAAACACCAATGGTACTGCAATAGAGAACTTTAGGCACATCCTTGGTTGCTGCCAGATCCAGCAGAATTCGGGTACCTTCCACATTAATCCGCTGCATTTTGGCATCATCCACAATCCCCAGTTCCACATAAGCCGCCAGGTGAAACACCGCATCGACCCCCGTCATCGCCTGATCCAGGACAGCCCGATCGCTCAAATCGCCGTAAACAAGGTCAATGGCATTGGTATCCAGCCGGGATAAATCGCTGGTTGGGCGGACCAGAGCAATGACGCGATCGCCCCGCTCCAGCAGTTTGGCCACTAGATGTGACCCCGTAAACCCACTAGCTCCAGTCACCAGTACTTTCATGACACCCCGCCCTCCTGACGATTGGCCCACATTTCCCGCATTGATGCCGACTCCATATGCTCCGAATCCACACTTGCCACCATCATAAGTCGCTCCGTAAATTTATGGGTACCATAGGAGATAGGCTAAAGCGATTTTAATTTGCGTATTTCCAGAAGGAGACCGTGATGAAACGAGCATCATCATTCTTGCCAATTGTTGGGGTCGGGAGTCTGCTCCTGAGTTCTATCGGCATGATTCTCCCCCAATCGGTTCAGGCTCAATCCTTTTCCAGTATGAATGCTGGGCTATTCCATCCCCGGAGTTCCGAGCAGTTCTTTCAAGATGGCCTCGAACAATTTGAAACTGAGGTGGCCTGCCTAGTGGATACGGAACGCTGTGGGTTTACCTCTAAGGATCTCTTGGTCGTTGATGAAACAGTGCCAGCGATTGAGGATGAGCTGATGCTCCCAGAGGAATGGCGACAGGAACCGTTTCACCTCCCCTAAGGTCCAAGTTGGCGTTTTTGGCTCTAGTGAGCCATCATGCTTGACAAGGCAGAACCCACAGGGTAGAACCCCATATCAAAAATACTGGTCAATACGTCCTTACTGTATACATGAAACCTCCCCCACCTGCTAACGCGAGGTGGGGGTGTCGTTATGCTAGCTTGAGGGTATCTCTACCCCACAAGTCACACAAGACCGCCCGGTTTCGAGGCGATGAGGGGGTACGTTTGCCCCCTGCATCCTGACGGTCCTTTCGGCCAGTCAGCTTCATGATTCCCCTCGCCGCAATGTTATGCGCTCCATTGAGGTCCGCGTTGTATTGCTTGCCCGTTGGGAATACAGATAGGGCATAATTTTGGGTGTTTCGCTTCACCGTGCCAGAGCCATCGTAGGCATGGCTCGATGTCCCACGAGCGACGACATAAACGGTCTTGCCGCCTCGTTCGGCCCATTTCTCCTCCGTCCATTGCGCAATGCGAGACTTGAGCCATCCGTGAAACCGTTGCCGCAGGGGAGACCGCTTGCGACCTCCACGGGGTTTCCAGCCCTTGAGATGCTCAAAGACAATCGCATCGGCATTAAACTGCTCTGCAAGGGCCACAATCTGCGTTGAGACGATATGCCCAATCTGAGTGTTGATGTTCTGGCATTTACGATAGATTT
>JBFRWC010000387.1:0-11673 GCA_051439365.1 Leptolyngbyaceae cyanobacterium | reverse complement strand
GGGAGGACCGGAGTTTCCCCCCTTTGCAAGGGGGGACTAAGGGGGGTAAAGCCGAGTTTTGGACTTCAAAATGAGATGTGTGTACACCGTAGCCTTTGCAAGGGGGGACTAAGGGGGGTAAAGCCGAGTTTTGGACTTCAAAATGAGATGTGTGTACACCGTAGCCTTGGCAAGGGGGGCTAAGGGGTAGCTTACTTATGCTGAGCGGTACTAGTGGCCCCAGCATCCGGGACTTAATTGCTGGCTCATCAGGCATTACTCGACTGCTGCGTCAGTTTCCTCATTGTCAGTTCCTTCTACGGTGCTACTGCTCGTGTCTCCATCTAGCTCAGCGTCAGTTGTCCCGTCGGGATCACTCTCGTCTAAATTCGGATCTGCCTCATCGTTGGCGATCGCTGGCTCGGCTCCTGCTGCTGCTAGGCGATTAATTTCATCCCTGTATTGTGCTGGAGCGAGGGCCGCTGCGTTGGTAAATAGCGCAGCGGCTTCAGCCTGCTGCCCCTGGGCTTGGAGGAGCAGCGCCTTACTGAGCAGAGGCCGGAAGTCTTCAGCACTGTTCTTAATCGATTCATCGTAGATTGCCAGTGCCTCTGCATCCCGGTCTAGTTCAACATACAGCTCCCCTAGTAAAAGCTGAACTGCGGTGACATCGACACTATTCGCTTGAATTTGATTCACATCATCGGCGGTGGTCAACGTATCTTGCAGGAGACCAATGGCCGCCTCCGGACGGGCTTGTTCCAGCAAAAGGGCCACCAGCCCCCTCAACGCATCCATGTTGCCCGGTTGGGTAGACAAAATCGTGCGATAGGTTTGGGCCGCCCCTTCCGTATCCCCAATTTGCTGCTTTGCTTGCCCCAGGAGTACGCTGTAGCGAGTATCTTCTGGGTTCAGTTGGGCCAAGCGTTCCAGTGGCTGCACTGCTCCTTCAATGTCATTGAGTCGGAGCTGAGCCTCAAGCAACCCTCGTAAGGCAGTCTGGTTGTTGGGTTCTCGCTCTAGCACTAACTGATAGCCCTTAACTTGAGCTTGCAACTCCTCTTCTGATCCAGGGTCAATGGTTGGGGTGCTGTTGCCCGATGGGGACGGATTGGTCGTGGCAGCAGGTTGACGGCTCGTAAACCAGTCAACAGTGGGCAAGATCACCACTCCCACCAGCGCCAACACCGCAATAATCAAGACTGTATTGACGAACCAACGATTACGTTTATTGATCACACTTGTAACCCCTTACTCCACTAGCCATTATGGACCAGAGTTCGCCCTCGTGACAGTCCTGCGGTGATTAAACTTTATTCCCAATCATGATTCCCAATCATGATTCCCAATCATTGATAGCAGGCATCCAGCCCTTGAACCTGGCACACCTTCGCGGCACACTTTGATAAAAGATGAAGTTTCGGGGCATTGTTCCGCAAACTACGGTACTGTTGAAAACAATTTGTCATTGGTTTAGTATTTTAGTACCTAGATCAATTGTTTCTCGTCTCGGCTTCAGGCGATTTCTTACAGTGGTGATACCCACACCGATGGGTTACGCTGGCGCTAACCCGCCCTACCAGGTGGGACATTCCTTTGCAGAAATGGCCTAGAACTTAACCTGGGATGGGGTTGGTTGCAAAACAGTCTCAAGGTAATCTTAAAGACCCATGAGGCTGTATCTGTTGATAAAGCTGCTTTTTAGGAATTGACTATGAATAACTGCGTACTGATGGTGGAAGTTACCGAAGCGCCCCAACTGCGATACACGTCTGATACCCAAACTCCAATTGCAGAGATGGTGGTGCAGTTTGACGCGATTCGGGAGGGCGACCCTCCGGCCAGTCTCAAAGTTGTGGGCTGGAATACACTGGCCCAGGACATGCAGGCGAAGTATCAGCAGGGCGATCGCCTCATCATTGAGGGCCGCTTGAATATGAATTCCTTCGATACCCCCCACGGGTACAAGGAAAAGAAAGCCGAACTAACGGCTCAGCGGATTCATCAATTGGGGGGAGGAGAGCGAATTGTGGGCACGTCGTCTAGTGATCCCACTGCTATGACAGGTACTGCTCCTGCGGCTATGCCGCCAGCGCCTGCACCCATGCCAGCCGCCCCAGCACCCATGCCCACTGTGGCCCCGTCCCCTACCGCCGCCGACTATGATGAAATTCCCTTCTAGCCAATAACGTCGTGAGAGATGAGGGCAATATTGGAGTCAGACGCAAGCATGATCAACGGTATGTAGCAGAGAGTGTACATTAAACAGGTTGAACTCTCCCATTTCAAGTCCTTCGGAGGGACGGTCCCAGTGCCGCTCCTGGAAGGATTTACAGTTATTTCGGGGCCAAATGGGTCCGGCAAATCGAACATTTTGGATGCTCTTCTGTTTGCCCTGGGATTGTCCAGTTCCAAGGGAATGCGGGCCGATCGGCTACCGGATTTGGTCAATCAAGCCTACAGCAGCCGCAGTCGTTCCACCGTTGAAGCCAGCGTTTCCGTTACGTTTGATCTGAGTGATTTGCCAGATGAGTTGTTCGCCGATGATGCAGATGACACACTCGATTCCACCGCAGTAGACGAGGCGGTAGAACTGTTGATGCAGGAGCCAGCCCAAGCTGATAGCGGCATCCCTGCGGCCAATGGCAATGGCAATGGTAATTCCAACGGCAATAGCAATGGTAATTCCAACGGCAATTCCAACGGCAATTCCAACGGCGATTCCAACGGCATCTCCAATCATGCAGAACCAAATGTAAGTGGCAATAGCAATTCCAATTCCAATAACAATGCCAATTCCAATGGTGGACACAATAGTGGACACAATGGCTCTGATGCAGCCCCGCAGATTGCTCCACCCTCTCTAGCCCATTCTGAGGCCGATGGGCAGCTAGCTCCCTCTGCTCCTCCACAAGATGGCCAGTCCCATCCCCAAGACCCAGGTACAGATGAGGTGCCTCTCGCAGCTCAAACGATTCCCCTGCGAGAGTGGACGGTGACGCGACGGTTGCGGGTCACACCGCAAGGGACCTATACCTCCAGCTATTTGCTCAATGGGGAATCTTGCACCCTGACCCAGTTACACGAGCAGTTACAGCGGTTTCGCATCTACCCGGAGGGGTACAATGTGGTGCTTCAGGGGGATGTCACCAGCATTATCTCGATGAATTCACGGGAGCGACGGGGCATTATTGATGAACTGGCGGGGGTGGCGGCATTTGATCGGCGCATTGAGCAGGCTAAGGGTAAACTCGATGCGGTGCAGGAACGGGAAGAAAAGTTTCGCATTGTTGAAAAGGAACTGACGGAACAGCGCGATCGCCTCGCAAAAGATCGGCAAAAGGCTGAGAAGTATCAAAAACTACGGGCAGAGTATCAGGAAAAAAATCAGTGGGAAGCAGTGCTGGTATGGCGGGGATTGCAGCAGCAGGTGCAGGGGTTGCGCGATCGCCTCACGCGGGATGAGAAAAAGCTGGTCAACTTGAATCAGCAACGGGGCGAACTCCAGCAGCAGGTCCAGGTGACATCGATAGAACTGGAACAACTGAATGCAAAAGTGAAGGCGCTGGGGGAAGATGAGCAGTTAGCACTGCAATCGGCGTTGGCGACCCAAGAGGCGGAACTGAAACAGCGGCAGCAACGGCAAACGGAACTAACAGGGGCGATCGCCACCGCGACTCAACAACTGGCCCAATCCCACCAAGCCTTGCAGGAGCATCAGCAAGCGATCGCCCACCTCCAACACCAACAGATTGAGCAGACGAACACCGCCACCCGGTTAGCCCAGGAATCTGAGGCGCTGAACCGGGATTTGGTGACGAAAAGAGAGGAGGCAGACGCGATCGCCGCTGCGTCAGATGTGTGGGTCCAGGAACAAGCCATGTTGCGGCACGATATTGACGAATTACTCAAGGTGATTGACCCATTGCGGAGTGAGCAGGTGCGGTTGCAGGAACGGATGACCCAACTGCAACAGCGGAGCCAAACCCAGGTGGGGGATATCGATGTCATGGTGGCTGACTTTGCCACCAAGCAACAGCAACACGCCCAGGTCGAACAACAGCATCAGATTGCGGTGGAGCGAGTGCAGCAGTTGGCTCAGACTTTAGCTGCTGCCGAGCAGGAATTGCAGTTGCAGCAGGATACCCAAGCCCGACTGCTGGAAGAGGAACGGCAGAAGCAACGGGCACTGGACAAACTAGAGGCCCAAACCCAAGCCCAGCAAGAATCTCAAGGGACCTATGCCACTAAAGTCCTGCTGCAAATGGGACTGTCAGGGGTTTGTGGTCTGGTGGCCCAACTGGGGCGAGTGGATAAGCCTTACCAGCTTGCCCTGGAAATTGCTGCTGGGGGGCGTTTAGGCTTCCTCGTGGTGGAAGATGATCGCGTCGCCTCTGCCGGAATCCGGGTGCTGAAGGAGCAACGGGCCGGACGAGTCACCTTTTTACCACTGAATAAAATTCGGGTGCCCCGCGTCAATCAAATCAACCCTTGGCAGCGACCGGAAGGATTTATCGACTATGCGGTGAATCTAATCGACTGTGACGATCCGTATAAGGATGTGTTTGCCTTTGTGTTTGGCGGCACGGTGGTGTTTGAGTCCCTCAACGCTGCCCGTGCCCACATGGGCAAGTTTCGCATCGTCACTCTAGAGGGCGAACTGCTGGAAACCAGTGGGGCGATGACCGGGGGAAGTGTGAGCAACCGTCAGGGATCGCTCCACTTTGGCCGGGTGGAAGCGGGGGAATCGGCTGAGGCGATCGCTCTCCGTGAACGATTGCAAGTGATCGCCCAAATCCTGGATCGGTGTGAAGGGGCGATCGCCCAAGCCTCCGTCACGATCAAAACTACCACTGATGAACTCACCACCGTCCGACAACAGCAGCAGGAATTGCAGTTTACCCTGAAGCAACTCACCACCCAGATGGCAGAGTTGAGCCAAAATCTAGAACAGGGGCGATCGCAATCCACTCAGGATCAGCATACCCTGACAGACTTCCAGCAACAAATTGCTCAATTGGAGCAAACCTTACCGGGACAAGAAGCTATATTGCAGCAAAAGCGATCGCGCCTCAACGAATTAGAGCAGTCCCAGACCCACTCGGAATGGCAACAAGCTCAATCGGAAATTCGCGCCTTTGAGCAAATCGTGCAGGGGAAGCAAACGGAGCGGCAGCAAGCAGAACAACAATTACAAGACTGTCTCAACCAACAGCAGGTGTTGAACGAAAAACAGCAAGCCACCCAGCAGCGCATTCAAGAATACGACACTCAGCAGCAGGAACAACAGCAACAATCCCGCGATCTAACCACCCAGATTGCCAATCTCACCCTGGCGATTCTCTCAAAACGAGAGGAATTGGCGGCATTGGAGCAGCGCTTGGTCACAGAGAAAACGGAGCGCGATCGCACCGAGCAATCCTTGCGGCAGCAGCAAGAGCAATTGCAGCAAACCACCTGGAATATTGAAAAGCTACAAGAGCGCTATCAAACCACTGTTGAGGAAATCGCCACTGGACAGCAACAACTGGAAGCAGCCCAAGCTGAACTCCCCAATCCCGTACCGGAAATCCCTGACGACTTGACCCTGGAAGACTTACAGAAAACCTTGCGATCGCTCCAGCGGCGGATGGAAGCTTTGGAACCCGTGAATATGCTGGCCCTAGAGGAATACGAGCGCACCAATGAACGACTGGAAGAATTGAGCGATCGCCTTGCCACCCTGGACGAGGAGCGCACCGAGCTACTGTTGCGCATCGAGAACTTTACCACCCTGCGCTGTCGAGCTTTCAAAGAAGCCTTTGATGCTGTCAACCAAAATTTTCAGGCCATCTTTGCCGAACTCTCCGACGGGGACGGACACCTGCAACTGGATGATCCCAAAGATCCCTTCAACGGCGGTCTTAACCTCGTCGCCCATCCCAAAGGCAAACCCGTGCGTCGCCTTGCCTCTATGTCCGGAGGCGAAAAATCCCTCACTGCCCTCAGCTTTATCTTCGCCCTCCAACGCTACCGCCCGTCACCTTTCTATGCTTTTGACGAGGTGGATATGTTTTTGGACGGGGCCAACGTGGAGCGTCTGGCCAACATGATTCAGAAACAGGCGGAAGATGCCCAGTTTATTGTGGTGAGTTTGCGTCGTCCGATGATTGAACGGGCCGATCGCACCATTGGTGTGACCCAAGCACGGGGAGCCTACACTCAAGTTTTGGGGATTAATCTGAAGCAAACAGAAAACAAATAGATGATTGTTGGTCGCTAAAACTCACGGGAAGCTCAGCCTGCTGTGTGCCAGATTCAGTTTAATTCCGTCCACCTACTTCAGTTGCATCCAAGGCTTCAAACAAGTCAGACAGGACCACGTTGGAAAACAGAAATCCGTCTGGATCGCTGAGGCGAATGTGTAAATCTGGCTGCGATAGGAGACCCGATGGTGGTGAGCGATCCGCAGTATCAGGCAACACGGTGGCTTCGACCCAGCCCTTGGCTTGGTGGGGTGCTAACGTGTTGAGGATGATGGGGGCGATCGCCTCCCCAAACTGATCCGTGAGCGATCGCATTCTGACCCCTGTGGCCAATCGCAACCCCAGCATCAGCGTATCTAGTAACTGTTCTTGAGGGGACGTCGGTTCTTCCTGCTTGATGGCATCGGCTCCCTGCTGCACCCAGTCTCCATAGGCTTGGCGGGTTCGGGGACGACTAGTACGGCACCTATTCACATAGCTAGCGGCTCCCATGCCAAACCCGTAGTAGGGTTGATTGTGCCAGTAAACGAGATTGTGGCGGCAAGCGTAGCCGGGACGAGCATAGTTAGAAATCTCGTAATGGTCATAGCCAGCGGCGGTGAAGTGTTGCTGGGCCACGCGATACATCTGGGTAGTAGCACTGTCTGAGGGCAGCGGTGACTCTCCCGGCTGGTACCAGTGATCAAAAGCAGTATTGGCTTCCACCATTAGATCGTAGACCGAAATGTGGCTGGGCTGATGGTGAATTGCTTTTTCGAGAGTCTGTTGCCAGCGCTCCAGGGTGAGGTGAGGTAGCCCAGAGATTAAATCCAAGCTCCAGTTGGTGATGCCGACTTGGGCGATCGCATCAAAGGCCCGATGGATATCCTCTAGGGTGTGCAGCCGACCACAAGCTTTGAGCAGTTCATTATCAAAAGACTGGACTCCCAGACTGACACGGTTAACCCCCAAGTTTTTGTAGCCTTGCAATTGTTCTAGGGTAAACGTGCCGGGGTCCATCTCCATCGAGATTTCCGCCTCAGGAGCAATGCCGAAGACATCTGTCAGGGTAGTTAAGATCACCTCCAGTTGCTCTACTCCCAGGAGCGATGGTGTTCCCCCGCCGAAAAAGACAGTTTGTAGCGGTTGCCGTTGATCACTCGGTTCAAGGCCAGCCGCCGTGGTGCGAATTTCTTGGCAGAGTAGGGGAATGTAGTGAGCGATCGCCCCTGATCCGTGTCCGGTCGTCGATGCGGTGATTCCTTGACTGCGCTGGAGGGGTGGGCGATCGCCTACCACCGCAATGGGAAAGTCACAGTAATAGCAGCGACGGCGACAAAAGGGAATATGTAGATAAGCGCTGGTAATTGGTTGGGCAAGCGGCATGGGTCAGGCAGTTTTCTCGGGGTCTGGCAGGAATTCAAATGTTCTAGGATGATGGCGAACTGGGTGAAGAGAGCGATCGCGCTAACGCTGGTTGACTGACAAAAATTGGGGCTTGGGCGCGGAAACCGCTCCCCTACAAGGGATTGGGACAATGTAGGGGTCAGGTCTCCTGACCCAAGGCAGGGACTAACGTCTCAGGCGTGAAAATTGGTAACGATTGGTTGGCAAAATCTTGAGGATTGCGAGTCACAATGGCATCGAGTTGGGAGGCTAATGCCGATTCATATTGCACCGCATCCTCAAAGTCTTTGAGTGAAGACCTCAAAGCATTAGCAATCACTGTTCGATCAACTGTGGCAATCTGACAAAACGCGGTCACAATTCTCAAAAAATCAAGTGTTGCCTCATGGCCTTTGGCTTTACGAATCAGGTAGTAAATATCAGTGACCGTGGAAGCTGAAATCAAGGCCTCAATGCTGCCTTGATAAGCCAGCGTTAAAACCCGTAGACTATCGGCGTAAAAGGGCTGACGTTTAAGGGCAACATCAACAATCACATTAGTGTCGATTAATACTTTCAAAGGTTGTGTTTCTCCTGTAAATACTCCCGCTTTGCCTGATCTGGATCATAGTTAGTTGGCACTGGAGGAGAGTCTGCCAGCCATTGCTTCAATCCAGGAATAACTGTTTCCACGTCAGAATCAGTGTTTAACCCGTTATGAGGGTTCGGGGTGGATACGCCAGATGGATCCGTTTCTAGGGAGTTATTGGGCGACTGAAGCAGAATCACTTCCACCTCTCCCGGATGGAGGGCGATCGCTTCAGTCACGATCAATCGCCCGGTTTCATCAATCGTGCCGTGTACCTTGTATGCTTTCATTCGCTTCCCCAACGGTTGGACAATACAAACATTGTATGAATCTTCTCTAGTTGTTTGGGGGTGGCTCCTATACTAAGTGCAGAATCATCATAGACAAATCACCCAAGACAGAATCACCAGGAACAGCCTGATCCGTTAAGATATGGCTAGAGTAAACGGCGGCTTGACCTGGGAGAAAATCGAGGGATAGACTCCCGGTGACCTAGTTGGGTGATCATAGGCCGTGAGCAAGTAAGAGGGGCGATCGCACTTTAGTATCTTGATTATGATTGATTTCATCATCGTTTTCGCATTTGTCATCGCAGGGGCAGGCATCGGCTTCTACGCTGTGGACCTGATTCCGAGTGATGCCCTAGCCAATGTTTCCAGCATTGAAGGGTTGAGTACGGTTTTTGCTGGGTTTGGCACCATCATCGGTTTTGCGGTCGGCTTATCGGCCCAGACCGCCTACCGCCGCCTAGAGAAGAATATTCGCACCATGCCCGTGGATATGCTGCTCAGCCGCTCGGTTGGGCTGGTGCTGGGTCTTGTCATTGCCAATCTAATGCTAGCGCCCCTGTTTCTGCTGCCCATTCCGGTTGATTTTAGCTTTATTAAACCCCTAGCGGCAGTGGTGGGCAGTATTCTATTTGCCTTCTCTGGAGTGAACCTAGCCGATGCCCACGGTCGCACCCTCTTACGATTGATTAACCCCAACAGTGTGGAAACGCTCCTAGTGGCTGAGGGCACCTTGAAACCAGCAACCTCTAAGGTTTTAGATACCAGTTGCATTATCGATGGCCGGATCGAGGAGCTACTGCAAACCGGATTTATTGAAGGCCAAATTCTCGTGCCCCAGTTTGTGCTGCAAGAACTACAACTGATTGCCGATGCCCAGAATAGTCGGAAGCGATCGCGAGGACGGCGGGGGCTGGATATCCTCAAGCACATGCAAGAGAACTATCCCCGCCGGATTGTGATTCACTCTGCCGACTATGATGACATTCCTACCGTGGATGCCAAACTAGTGCGCTTGGCCCAGGAAATTAACTCGGCCCTGTTGACCAACGACTATAACCTCAACAAAGTCGCTAGCTTGCAACAGGTGCCGGTCTTGAACATCAACGACTTAGCCAAAGCCCTCCGGCCCAATTATCTGCCCGGTGACAGTCTTGATCTGAAAATTGTCAAGCAGGGCAAGGAAGAAACCCAAGGGGTGGGCTACCTCAGTGATGGCACGATGGTGGTAGTGGAAGATGGCAGTCAGCATGTGGGCGATGAGTTGCCGGTGGTGGTGACGGGTGCTTTGCAAACCTCGGCAGGGCGGATGATTTTTGCCAAACCCGAAGCCTCGGTGATGGCTTAGGAGTCCGCTCGATGGTGAAACAGATTGCCGACTCTATGCTCTGGGCTATCTTGCTAAGCAGTTGGCTCTGGCTGACAGTCTCCGTTCCATCGGCATCGGGAGCTTCTCACTCTAGCTTCACTGCCCTCCCGATTCCTGTTCCAGTTGCGCTGCTCACCGCCCATCAAGAAGCCCCAGAGCAATTTCTCTACAAGGCCTTTCAGACCTTTAAGGATCAGAATGGTCGCAAGTGGAGGGCGATCGCCTTCAATCACACCTTTCCTGATGGTCGCCACGATTTTCAACTGCGCTTGGTGGGATTTCCGGGAGTGGCCACCGTGGATCGCGATCGCCCCCTCCAACTCAAAACCGCCCTGGGCCGGACCTTCATGGCTGACGACACCGCTCAAGCCTTATTCAAAACAGGCGAGACAGCGGAGTCCTATGTGGCCCAGTATGACTTACAGCCGATCGTGGCCCAACTGCCCAACCTGATCCCCATCCGGTTATTCCTGCCCATTGAGGGTGGCCCAGATTTACGGCTGTTGGTAGGACCAGGGGCAACCAAGGAATGGCAGGCGGTAGCGCTGGGGAATGGGGCGGCGATCGCTTGGTCCGAACAGTGACCAGAGTGAGACCACACACTATAAAAAATTTTCTGGAGCGAGATGGAAGCGTTCGGCGAGGGCTTGGATCTGAAACACATTCATCGGTGTTCCCCCATTTAACACCGCACGTGCAACCGCTCTATTTTCAAAGGGAGGCACCAGATCATCCGGTTGTAGTGATTCTTCTTGCATCAGCGCCTTCAGTAACTCAAGGCCGCGAAGGGAAAACTCAGGCTCATGCTGCTGCTCATAGTCGTACACTAACATCCCCAAAATGTTGAGGAAATCGTGATCATCCTTTGTCAATGCATCTTTATCCAACAGCTGGTCAATTTGTTGTTGAGTTTCCTCTAATTCGCCATCGGTCGTAATCGGGCGAGGAGGGAAATGGGTTAATAACTGGATGTAATAAGAACTAGGTGGTTCTAAACCAAGGGTCATTTTTCCAATCCTCCTTGTCATATTCTGCATGGGTTAACACATAACGAATGAACACGATGCGTGTGTTGTAATTAATTAACGTAATCAGGCGATAATTATTTCCCGCAATGTTAAATACTGTGAAATTACCAACTTGATCCGCAGAGCGAAATACTTGGCGTACATCTGTCAGTGATTGCCATTGGGCAGAAGAAGTGCGAGTGTACCAAAGCCTCAGGCTAGTTTCAGCCTGGGAATGCTTTTGCCAAAACTCTCGCAACCGCCTGCGAGTGATAATTCTCATGATAAGTCCTTTAGACAACCTGTAGTGTTTCTGGCTGAAACTGGCGATCCTCATCCAGTGTCCACGACAACACATCCGTAGCCTTGCCATCAGGAACCGACACAATGATGTAAGAGTAATCGGACCATGCCAGGGTGCGATCGCACTCCGAGGGCACAGCGGGATGGTCGGGATGGGAATGGTAAATGCCAATGATTTGCAGGCCACGTTCCCGTCCAGCCTTTTGGGCGGCTAACAGTTCTTTCGGGTCAATCCAATAGCGGCGCTCGGCGGTCAAATTCTGGGCGGAGCGATCGTCGAGGGGGGCGATCGCCGTTTTCGCCTCATCCCCCCAGGCATTGGTGACAGGCCATACCTCCACCACCGTTCGTGTAACCTCTGCGGCTAAGTCCATCCGTCCTAGGAGAATCCCGCAACACTCTTCTGGATAGGTGCTAACGGCATGGGCGCGGATGTTGGCGATCTGGTCTGATGAGATAGCGAGGGTTGTCATAGATGTTGGGTATCGAGCCACTGCTGTTCGGCTGCCAAAAGTTTAGGGGATGGTGG
>JBFRWC010000386.1:0-3999 GCA_051439365.1 Leptolyngbyaceae cyanobacterium | reverse complement strand
ATCCCAGGGTATCCAGCACGGCATCGGCTTGGGCTTGAGCGTCTAGGGTAGCAGACCGGAGGGCTTGGCGTTGGGCAGTGGCGATCGCTTCATCCGTGCCCCGAAATTGGATGCTATCAATGCGGGTGGCCCCAGCCTGCACCACTGCGTCTAAGATTTCTCCGGCTTGCTCCACGGCCATCTCAAATCGAACTCTGTTGGTAGCGGTGTAGCCGATGAGGGTTTGGGTCTCGTTGCGATAGTTGTAGCGGGGATTGAGCTGAATGCCCGTAGTTTCTAGGGCTGCAATTGGCTGACTTTCGAGAAAATCTATCAGGGTGGCCGATCGCCGTGCCATATTTTGCTGTACTGCTTCTGCTGTTGTCCCCTGAACTTCAACCGCCAAGGAAACGATGGCGATCGTGGTGGGCAAGGATTCGGTGCCCTGCCCTGTGACACTGAGAATCCGTAACGCTGATTCCTGGGCTTGGGCTGGCAGTGGACGGAAATTTATAGGTGCGATCCATTGGGTGGTGGCGATCGCCACTGGCAAGGCGGTAATCCATAGCCAGCGGGTTGGTTGGAATTTGAGCGGCAAGGTTGGCGTTAACTTTCTCATGTTTTTAGGGTTCCTCAATGGAGTCTGTTAATGACTCCTGATGTGCTGGACTTAGCATAGCGTGGGAACAATCGCCTCCTCGCTGTTGTTGCATTTTTTGAACGCCCACGAGAGCTGATTTTTCTGATCGTCGGGCGCGTTGCCCAAGGTTTGTTGCGGCGGCTGGTGTATGCGGCTGATCCAGAGGCAAAACCGAAGCGGTTTAATTCGCCTAGCTGTCCGGCTCGAATTGCAGTGGCGATCGCTTCAAGCTGTATACACTTTGCTCAACCCTAATTTGGCCAAACCTTTACGATAGGCAATCGAGGTTTTGTCCGCCTCAATGTGAGACTCCACCCGCAAATCCAACGGTAAATCTTCCGGATATTGAGCTTCCACAATTTCCTTATCTTCGTTAAAAATCTGGTAGTTAAACTCATACACAGGTTCCAAGGGTTGATCCTGATCAAAGTTGCGGCAAAGGGGACTGAAGACGCGAGTTTTTCGGGCAGATACGGGGGAAGCGGCATTCAAAATACACAGGCGACCGTCATCGGGAAAATGTACTCGCAGCACAGCAGCAAAAGGCAAAAAGACATCAAAAACGCGCAACCATTCAAAATCAGCCGGGGCACGATCCTGTAACCCTTTGGGAAAGTTGCTGACCGTACTCAGATATTCAGCCCGGATGCCGTGGGGGGTGGGTTTCACGTCGTAACGGGGCACGATGGGATTGTTGCGATCGCCAAAGGACTCCGAATGCACCCAGGCAAAATGAGCCACATCTAAAAACCCTTCCATTTGCCGTCCCGCCGCCGCCTCTAGATCAATAGAGTCTGGCAAAATTTGCTGATAGCTAGGATCATCCCACTCAGCAAAGTGGGGTAAATCCTCTGCTTCATCCACGCTCACTTGCCCCCGCAAGGTGGTCCAAATCAAACCATAGGCTTCCTTGACCGGATAGGTGGTCAAACAGAGCTTAGCAGGGATCGAGGCGTTGGGGTTAGCGGGAATCAAGGTGCATTGCCCGTCAGTACCATAGTGAAATCCGTGGTATTTACAGATCAGACTATCGTTTTCCACAAAGCCCATGCTCAGGGGCACCCCTCGGTGGAGACAGAGATCATTCGCCACAGAGACACCGCTGCTCGTCCGCCAAATCACGAGGCGCTGATCTAGGAGGGTAGCGGTGATGGGCGCATTAGTGACATCGCGGCTAAAGGCGATCGGGTACCAGAAGGGGGCGATCGCATCCCAGTCAGCCGTAGAGAAGGTGCAGTTCCGGGGATATGTTAGGGCTTTGGACCCTGATTTGGGCGCTGATTTGGGCGCTGATTTGGGTGTTGTTGCAGTCATCAAACCACCTCACTCTCGACAAGCGTTGCTATTCCTCAATCGTCACCAAATTCAGATGGACACGTCTGTTGCAGTTGTAACAGGATGGTGTCAGTCCCAGTCCAGCAACAAGCCGATCATTCATCTTCTTATTCATCCTCTAAAATAAGCTCCAATGTCGGCATCAGCCGCTTCAGATTTTTGAGTGATTTGCTTTGCCAGGGAATAGTTGTTGCCCCTTTCACAATAATATGACTCGTTTCTTGCTTGCGAACATTAATCACAAACCTGGACAGAATACTGATTCCTGAACTGTTTAGGAATTGCAATTGCTTCAAATCTAAGGTGATTACGTTAGGGAATTGAGCCTGAACATCATTTAATAAAGCCAAAACAGGCTGGTATGAGTCTGTCCCAGCCAAGCGCAATGACCCTTGAAAGAACAGAGTGGCTGTCTGAGTGTCGTAGCGGATGTTGAAGTCTTCACCGTTGATTTCTGTCATGTATGGTTGGGCTAGCGATTCAGGATACGATCCGATGGGAGGTGAGTCTGGGCCAAGGGGCTAGTGAGTAGTAGAGGGGATCATCATGTAAGAACCCATAGGAGTGGGGATGGAGCTATTGTAACTCTCCCCTCCCCGCTAAATCTACACAATTTGGGATGATACGGAAGCAGCTTGCCCTGTAACGGTGACGAGAAAGCGGGTCTTCTATATTATCCAATGTCTCCTCAAACTGCGATCGCCCCCTTTCCAGTACTACACTTAGGGAAAGCGATCGCCCTTCTTTTTCAGCCTCCAGTCCGGAAATGCGATCGCTCCTTATCCAAGCACTACAGCCAAATTGATGCTTCCAAAGCAAGGTGATTTCCTTTTCTACTCCTAAAATATACTTTTCTCAAAAAATTACTGCATATATCTCTGCCACCAGGCTTTTTTCATCGCCGGAAATAGTGAACTAGCCTTTTCCAATAGCTCATGAATCATTGCAGTTGGTTGGAGCAGGCCATTTAGAACAATTACATTTTCTTCTGGAGTAATAGGTTCAAATGTAGCAAGCTGACTCTGTAGCATTTCAGGCTTCATATAATGATTTAACCGTTTAGTCAGTCTTTGTTCTAGTTCTAGCTTGGGTACTTTTAACCAGATTAACTGGACTCGTCCAGGAGAAGTGAGTTGCTGCCGATAAGAAGCTTTTAAAGCAGAGCAAGTAATGACTGTTTCTCGATTTCGATCAACCGCTCGTTGAATATCATCTTCTATTTCTAAAAGCCACTGATGACGGTCTTGATCTTGTAAAGGTAGCTGCGATCGCATTTTAATAATGTTCGATAATGGATGTCGGCGATCGCCCTCCAAAAAGTCACATTCTAGTCGCTCAGCCAGCAACCGACCCACAACAGTTTTCCCTGAACCTGCAACGCCCATGATTACCCATACTAACGGGTAGTTATCCATTACATTTCTCCCCAGCTAGCTGTTTCGTGTGTTTGGCGATCGCTCGCCCTATTCCCAGTGGAGGCGATTACCCTTTAAAGTTATGATCAACGAGAAAATTCATGCCTGAATTTGGTGGCGAGCTTTAGCAGCTTGTAGCTTTTCCCAAGCTTTCTCCATTCCTGGTGGCGGTGGCAATGTAGCAATTTGAGCCATTCGCTCACAGTTTTGGGTCTCGTAATATTGTCGCAACTCTTCAGCTTCTTTGAGGATTTGTTGGTATTCAGCTTCGACTTGTGACCGATGATTCTCAATATAGTTGAGGGCCGCGTTAATTTGAGTATCGGTTAGTTCAAATAAACCTTGAATGAAGTGGGGGGGATATTGGGCGGTGATGTAATCCATGACATCATAAAGGGTAATGCGGGTGCCTGCGATCGCTAACCCACGCTCCGTGCGGACAATCAGTTGTTGATCAGACGATATAGAGGACATTTGGCACTTCTCCAATCATGATGGATAATGCCATTATATCTGAAGCGATCGCCCTGTTTCTCAATGCCCTGATTGACTGACAAAAGTCCTGAAAGCTTTACTATCAAAGGTGTACAGCCCCAAAATTGCCATCAATTAGAGAGGGAGGCTCAACGT
>JBFRWC010000385.1:0-4586 GCA_051439365.1 Leptolyngbyaceae cyanobacterium | reverse complement strand
CAAGCCAGATCGATTTCCCACCAGCGATCGCCAAATCGCGCCGAGGATTGATGGGCGTGGTGATTGTTGTGCCAGCCTTCACCAAAGGTCAGCAACGCCACCCACCAGCAGTTGGTCGAGCGATCGCTCACGTCATAATTTCGGTAGCCAAACATATGGCAAGCACTATTCACCAAACAGGTGCCTTGAAAGCTAATCAACAATCGCACAAACACCCCCCAGACGACAAATGGGACTCCGCCCAGCGCATACAGAACAACGGCTAGCGCGAGCTGTAATCCAATATAGTGCTGATGGCAAAAGCTATAGAACGGGTCATGGGCAATATCTTTCGTGAAACGGTGGAGTTCACTGCGACCCGGAATATCATGCATCAGCCAACTGATGTGGCTCCACCAAAAGCCTTGAGTCGAATCATGGGGATCACCATAGCGATCGGCATATAAATGGTGCATCCGATGGTAGCCAACCCACCCTTTCACTCCCCCTTGACCCGACAATGCACCGCACAGAATGAAGAAATACTCTAACCCCTTTGGGACTTGGAAACTGCGGTGGGTTGCTAGGCGATGAAACCCCAGGGAAACCCCCAATCCCATCGTGAGCCAGTGGAGGAACAGGGCTACCCCAACGGCAGCCCAACTAAACGTTCCAGGCATCAGGGCGAATAGCGCTCCCAGATGCAGCACAGTTGTGAATATAATGACGTTCCACCGTGGGCGAGGTGACTCTAAAGGTACGTTAATCATGCAGTCGTTATTGCCTCAGAAGATGTGTAATTGAAAAATGTTTGGGCGATCGCCTCGATTCAGACGATGCACTCACTCAGAAAATGCACTCACTCAGAAAATGCGATCGCAACAATCCCCACTACTGAGGAGATGTAATCTGAAACTCTGACCACCGTTGCTGCATCTGCTCGTAACAGGCAGCGGTCGGGATCGCCAGATTTTGGAGCAAACTAATTTCCACTCGCCCCGATGCATTGATCAACAACAAAATCGACTGGACCGGATCATAGGTTTGCCCTGTGTCAATCAGATGTTCAATCAGGGTCGTCTCTAGATTGAACGTCTGCAAGTGGGCTGAAACCTTGGCTAGAGGGACAAACTGGGCTGTGTAACCCACAATGTTACGGCTCCAATCGACAAGATCCGCATTGGCGATCGCAACATCACATACCACCATGCCCCGTCCTTGAGTGACAAACCCCTCCCATGCCGCGTGACCCAAAGGCAGTAGGTTTTCCCGAATAAAGGCAGACTGCCAGTAGTCCGAACAGCCTTGCCATATATCAATGGGCGATCGCATGGGTTTCCTCCCAGAGTTTTTGAGTGGTCGCTTGCCCAACGCCGGAGGCTGCCGGACGATGAACGTCGTCAACTACTTTTTTAACGTCGTGGCATTTCTCCATACGGGCATAGCCGACGGGCATCGCTTGAATCGTCATAATTTTTGTGTTCCGAATAATGCTTTAGGTAATAGATCAACGGTTTAAGTCAGACATTCACAGGCACTTAAGTGAACACCGTTGTCTGGAGCAGAAAACAGGTACTCTGTTTTGACATCCAGCTAGCAGAGTGCTGCAGCCATAGAGTGAAGCGTCACGTAAAACCAGCACACAAATGAATCCCAGCATGGCTGCTTTAAAGACAAACAGTGCTTAGGAAAATCACTACAAGAGTGGCAACCGGATTCACTGGCGCTCAAATCAAACACTATTGGGTGGCAGCAAGACTGTAAATCTGGCCTTCTCAGGCGTCGAAACCTCGAAACGACACAGCCCTGATCTGGCCTGTTCGTAAGCGAACGAATCCTAATTGGGTTAAATAAATCATCATCCGTACCTCGCAGATGTTGTGGAACATGAGTTAGTCATCGGCGGGCATTCTGACTGACGCGATTTTGGATTTCAGAATTTGAATTCTAGATTCGAGAGCGATTTAATCGCAAATCTAATCAATCGCAAATCTAAAATCGGCAATCCAAAACCGGATTACAGCTGCGGGACAGCGGCAGATTTACACTGCTCTTTCCCCGTTACCTCTAGCGGATGCTCCCCGCTAGAACCGAATCATGTACGACTTTAGCACAATCTGAAGTCCGGTAAGACAGACAATTAATATTCATCAATCGTTTACCGGGTTGTCGAGAGGGGCAATAAAGAATAAAGATAGCAACTTAATTTATGCCGTCTGGAGGTTGTTAGGTGGTTTCTAGGTTCCGTACACCGCTTATCTGTGCCGTACATCCGCCTAGTGTAGACGGCGATCGCCTCTCCCGAAAAGACGACCCTCATGGTTGGCGATTGACCCGCTCGCGACAGCACGACTGCCATTGTTCAATTGGCGACTCAGGATAGCGCGGCAATTGCCTACTGCGCCATCAAGGCTAATATGCAGGTCTCTGATGGCGATCGCAGTCGCAAGATTATCTATCAGCGCCCTCAGTCAAGATATTCAATTTGATAGACTAAGATGATTGATTGGGCCACGTTAACCTATGACCATTGCGATTGACCAGCCAATACCGCAGAAGCCACTCAGCTTTGACGAGTTTCTCGCTCGTTATAGTGACGATAACCGCTATGAACTGATTGATGGAGAGATATTTGACTTGGAACCAACGGGGCCGCATGAAGAGGTTGCAGCCTTTATTACTGCAAAGCTCTGCGTCCAGATCGATGGAGCAGGCTTCCCTTGGTTTGTCCTTCAGCGGGGACTATTACGTCCTTCTAATGTTGGGATGACTGCATTTCGACCTGATGTTGCAGTGATTGATCGAGATGAACTGACCAAAGAACCGCTTTGGTCTGATCAGTCAATCCTGACGCTGGGCCGTTCGATTAAATTTGTGGCGGAGGTTGTGAGTAGTAATTGGCAAAATGATTATGCTCGTAAAGTTGAAGATTATGCGGTTTTGGGTATCCCCGAATATTGGATTGCAGACTACGCAGGGTTAGGTGGTACTCGACACATTGGGAAGCCCAAGCAACCTACCCTTTCTATATGTACGCTAGTGGATGGGGAGTATGAAATTCAGCAATTTCGGGGCAGTCAGGCTATTGTGTCTCCAACCTTCCCTGATTTGAAGCTGACAGCTGAACAAGTTTTAAGGGCTGCTAGGTAAGGCGATGGCGTTGCGCCGTCGCAACTTGCATTTTTCCAATAACTCCGAAAGAGGAAGTGCCCCCGAATTCCCGGTATGGCGCGTATAGCCAAGGGCATTCAAGAAAAGCATAGTCTTCCCGATGAGCGATCGCACACTCAAGGTTTGCTGCTCAACTTCTCGCCTACCCACAACTACAATCACCGGGTTTTTGTCTAACTCAGCTATCCGAATTTGCTGACCGAGGCGATCGCTAACAGCATGACACATTTAATTGGTCTAAACCTGATTGATTCGCTCGATCGCTGAGGTCGTTGTTGGAGGAGGCAGCCTTACCAAGTCATGGCTACTGTTTTGTTTCCCCGCAGCGACATGGGCGAAGGTGACGGTGAAACAGGCTCGGATTAACCACAGTAAGAAGGGCGATCGCGCTGTAGATATACTCTCAATACCCTAGCCTGTAGCAAAATCCGTATACTGTCGGATTTCAGGCTCATGGAACGCTAAAACAATATCCTGCTGGGGCACCCCTATTTCAACTAACCGATTGGCCAGTCCCTCTTCGGTCCCATCATGTTGAATCCAAATCAGACCATCTTTAATATCAACATGTAAAACACAGCCAAATTGTCGCTTATTCCCACGCCAGCCCACATGGAGAAGTTGGTAATGATCCTGGGTTTGGTCAAAGACAGTTTGGACTTCGTATTCTAAAGCATTGGCTGGGTGCGATGCCCTTTCTGCTTTTTCTCGCAAAATAGTTTGAATATACTGTCGATATTTTTCAACAGTAGTTGGGTCTACAACCATCTCACAATGACCTCCTGAGCTACATCGTAAATCACAAGCTGAAGTTGATAGCGTTTAATCGCTGCTGCAATAAAACGTCTTTGGAAAAAGCTCTCATACACAGGTGCCCGCACAGCCAGGTAAAGTTGGCGCTTACTTTCTATCCTAGCAAGGGCATCACGGTAGTTGAGAAACTGCCCCAAAGCAGTATGAAAATCAGACACATTAGATGGACTGATAAAGCTTTTAACTTCAACTGCGATTTGCTGATTACCACGCTCCGCAGCTAAGAGTTTATCGGCGGCAAGATCAATTTCAAAGTCAACATCGTCAACACTAATTTCGTAGGGATCAGCAGTAATGCTCCAACCATCTTTCTCTAGGGCAATACGCACAACATCGTGAAACCGATCTTTGGCCATACACTTTAGTTTTACGTGAGTAATCTGGTGGCTTGAGTCTACTGCCCATGGTATCAGGGTTTGCGGTTCACCCAGCGATCGCCCAGCAAGCTTGATTTCATGGCAATTTCTGATTAGTTCTAAACAAGAACCGTTTTTCTTTTTGAGGGTTGACGGGAGGTGTTGACTTTTTGGCCGAATAAAACGCTAGTGAAAATAATCCCGATTCCCATGAGTTGTATCGACGTCAATGTTTCCTGTAGCCAGACAAAGCCAATCATTGTCGCC
>JBFRWC010000384.1:0-21553 GCA_051439365.1 Leptolyngbyaceae cyanobacterium | reverse complement strand
GCCAGACCCAAATCATCGGCAGTACTGGTCGTATCCAAGCCAGAGCCGATAGCCGCACTAACGCCATTGCCGCTGAGAACCACATCTGTGCCATTGACCGTTTCTGTGGAGGTCAAGGTTAAAGCGGTAGCACTGACATTCGCTAAGCCTTTAATTCCCACCGTGGCATTGGCCACATTCAGCGTTGTCGTCGTGCCGTCACCTGTGGCGCTGATATTCCCTGCCTCCAGGGTCAAGCCCTCAACTCCTACCAAAGCAGCGGTCGCGTTAGCTACACTGTAGCTATAGCTGCCATCACTGTTGAGAGTGACATCAACATCGGCATCGGTCAGAGAAACTCCCAAGTCATCATCAGTGGTAACAGTACTAGCCCCATGCCCCAAAAGGGCGGACCCGTCGTCAATACCAAATGTAACGGTGGTGCCACTACCTGTGTCTTGGCTGGTAAACGCTAACCCTGCGGCATTGAGCCAGAGTCCATCACTGAGGCCCACTGTGGTATTGCCCGTAGCCAGGTTGAATTGGGTGCGATTCCCATTCTGGGAGGCTTCGCCAACGCCCGTTACTGTCAGATCTGTCGCGGTGACCTCCAGCCCCTCAACTCCTCTAGTTGATAGGGTACCGTTACTCAAGCTGTAGTTATAATCTCCCGCTGTCAGATTTAACGCCAGGGTGACATCAGTGAGTTCCACCCCTACGTCGTCAATGCCCGTGACTTCTTCTACTCCATCGCCGTTAACACTCACGTTAACGGTGTCAGCGGTGTCTGCACCGTAACCAGCAAAGGCATAGAGGCCAGAACCGCTGAGGGCGATCGCACTCCCATTTGCGGTATATTCTAGGGAATCACCGCTGACTCTGGCGACGGACCCCAACCCCACGGTGAACTCATTGAGGGTGACGGTGGTCCCTGATTGATCGCCACTAGCCACAATGGTATCCGCCATCAGAGTTAAATCCGGAACCCCGACAAAACTGGCTGCACCGCCAAAGCTATAGCTGTAGGTAGAGTCAGCATTGAGCCTGAGATTGAAATTGAGATTGCTAAAGTCTAAGCCTGTGTCGTCAGTGGTGTCAGTAGTGTTAGCTCCGGTCCCAACTAAGCCACTGAGGTTACTGCCACTGATTTCTAGGGTTGAGCCATTATCGGAGACAACACTGAAGCTGCCGTTCAACAAGGTATTGTCACCAAGAGTGAAATCAACACCATTGAGGTCAGGTAAACTATTAGACTGCCACTGGGTATGGAGCGCGTCGATGGTCAGACTGGCCAGAGTGCCGTCGTAGTTGCTGGAGAGGGCGATCGCCTCAATCCCTCCCACCGCATATTCCAACTCCCAATCACCACCCTTGCCCGCCGCCCCAGTCAAGTCATCAGATGCAGCCACATCGGCACCCGTTAGATGTTGGAGTTTTGTGACGAGCGCTTCCCCCTTGCCCGTCGCCGCCACATTACAGCCATAAATGAGAAGATCAGCTCCATCGGTCAGCGCCTTCCCCCATGATTGAATTTGTGCCCCGTCCACCTCTAGCCGATCCGCGTCCAGCGTCCCGTTCCCAAGTCGCAACGCTCCATCCTGACCGTGGGCCAAAATATGGACGGCGGCCACATGCTGGCGCTGACTCAATGCCTCAGAAATCTGGGCCACCCCATCTTTACCCGACTCCAGAACAATCACATCAGCGTTGGGAGGCATCCCATCTAATAACGCTTGATAGTTATCAATATTTGTATCAATAAATACAACGGGACGGGAGAGAGGCTGTACCCCATCGGTTGTCCCCAGTAATTCATCCCCATCCGTGGCATTGACGTGGACTCCCTGCGCTCCATTTTCCGTGAGGTCAATGAGCCATGACGGCTCAAGGCTACTGATAGTGGGGTCCAGGAGCCACCCACCACTGGGTAGGTCATTCAAGGTTGAGCCACTGATATCATTCGGTAAGATTTCCCATCCCGGTAACATTGCTGCTAACGGTGGGTGGTCCTGCCAAGACATTAATGGGATGCTTGAACCTCCAATTACATCTAGAATATTTGTATTGTCTAGAGGGTTAGGGATGGAGAGATTACCAGTTGAATCCATGATCGTTAAGCTGTAGCGGAATTAGGTACAGGAGTAGCGACATCGTCCACTTGATGCCTGTGATTTATCTTTTAAGCTCTATGTAAAGATAAATTTATGTTGTGTTGGCTCTAGTGAGATTGGCTTACGTTAAAGATAGAGAATTTCAAGGATCAGCACCTCTGATGTTCTACGGATTTTATTTATTCGCTGACGAGAGGAGTAAGTATTATTACGAATTTATTCAGGGTACTGATCATGCCTTTTTGTGAAGACCAGGCTAAATGCGTAAACCTGAAATCAAGATTTTGGCGCGTTGGCATCTTCGCCCTGGGGGTAACGCGATGGGGAACCTCCAAGTTGCTAGAAAAACCTGTTGCTTCAGAAAAATGAGTGAGGCTCTTACACACAACGATGGGAACGACAGCAGAAAACGGGGTGTTTTCCTGATCTCATCCGTATTTTTACTAGAAAAAACACTTCCATCTTCTCTGTTCTATTACGGACATTTAAGTGTTATCCCGGAGTGGAAGAGATCGCGATCGCCCTTACCATTAAGTTATGTGACGACATCTCATTCAGGGCATCTATGGAATTTGACGTAGGATACGGAACTTTGAGAAGGAATCAATATTGTTATGCCTGAATTCGCCGATCGGGATCTTCGGACCACAGAAACGCTGGACTTACTTTTTACCCATTTAGATCAGCTCGATCAAGACCCGAAGGGGTTACGGCAACCAACAGGAGGATCACAAGAACCAACAGTTGCTGCCACTCCTTTCTCATTTTCGGCTGATCCCATTGCCCTTCTAGATACATTTTTCCAAGAGTTAGACCAGGTTAGCGAGTCCCTCGCCGACTAATACCTTAGCCTGAACCCCGAATGGGTTGGAATCGTCCAGTAGCAGGATGCTGGTATCTTGATTGTGTGGAATTAATGCAGTGTGAGGGTTTGCTGGGTGCGGTTGATCATACTCCTTGCCGCCCGGTAGCAAACTCCCAATTTCGCACAAACTCTGACCTAGCTCAAGCCGATGATCCAAGGACCAAATACACCCGCCACTGCTAATTCCCAACCCCTGCCCGTATCGACTCACCTCCAGGAAGCCCCGGCCTCTGGAGGATGGATCTGGAGTCTCTTCACCTTGTTGCTTTTGGCGGGGGGGGCGATCGCTTGGTGGCAGTTTGGGCGATCGCGTCCGGCTCCGCCTCCGATGGCATTTGGTCCAGCATTAGTGGAACTGATGCAGCTTGAATCCAGCACCATTGAAGAAAGATCGTCTTTTGTGGGAGTGTTAGAAGCGCAGCAAGGGGTGATGCTGAAGCCAGAGGTAGAAGGGCAGGTAGTGCAGATTTTTGTCTCCTCCGGGGATCGGGTGGCGACGGGGGATGCTATTGTGCGCTTGAGTCAAGAGCGCAATCAGGCAGAAGTGAGTACGGCTGAAGCGAACAAAGAGGTCAGAGCAGCAGCGTTGGCAAATGCTGAATCCCAAGTGCTAGCGGCTAAAGCAAACCAAACCCGTGCTGAAGCCGAAGTCGCTTTGCAAGATCAGGAAGTTGAGCGACTTCAAGGTTTAGTGGACGCGGGGGCGGTGGCTCGGCAGCAGTTGGAAATTGCCATGCGGACTCAAGAGATGGCAATGGCTAGTTTGAGAGCAACGGAAGAGCAGGTGCAAGCGGCCCAAGCCGCAGTGGCCCAAGCCGAAGCGGCCCTCCAACAATCCCAAGCTCAAGTGACCGTGGTACAGTCCGATCTAGCCGATACCCTGATCACCGCTCCTATCACTGGCACCATCGGCGATATCCCGATTAAGCTGGGAGATTTTGTTGAGGTGGGGGCTGATCTGACGACGGTGGTGCAAAATCGAACCCTGGATTTATCTCTCTCTGTTCCCTTAGAATACCGAAGCCAGCTCAACTTGGGGTTACCGGTGGAAATCACGCCGTTTGTTGGAGAAGAGGCGATCGCAGGCCGCATTAATTTTATCTCGCCGCAAGTGAACGCCACCACCCAAACGGTGACCGTGGAAGCGGTCTTCAACAACGCCCAAGGATGGCTCAACGATGACCAGCGGGTGGAAGCCTCAATTATTTGGCAGGAACATTCTGGGGTGTTGGTTCCCGCCACGGCCATTTCTCGCTTGGCGGGGCAAACCTTTGTCTTTGTGGCCACTCCCTCTTCTACGGATGAGGCCACTGGGGAATCCCAACTGATTGCCCGACAGCGCCTCGTGACCTTGGGAAGTATTCAGGGGAATGATTACCAGGTGCTAGAGGGAGTGGAGCCAGGAGACTCCATCGTGGTATCGGGGATTTTGAATTTGTCCAATGGCATGGCGATCGTCCCCAAAGAAGAGACTCAATCCGAAGAGACTCAATCCGAAGAGATTCAATCTGAAGCCGAGCAACTTGAAACCGAGCAACTTGAAACAGGGGCGGAACGCTAATGTTTGTCCAACACTTTATCCGACGACCCGTTTTCACCATTGTTTGCGCCCTGATTACCTTGCTGATGGGAATCGTGTGCATCCCGCTGCTGCCCATTGCCCAGTATCCTGACATTAGCCCCAAGCAGGTGCAGGTCAGTGCCAACTATACCGGGGCCGATGCCCGCACCGTGGAAGATACCGTCACCACCATTTTGGAGCGGGAAATCAGCGGTGTCGCAGGAATGCGCTACATGACCTCCAGCAGTAGCAACAACGGCAACAGTTCTATCACCGTTACCCTAGACGCAACCCGTGACCAGGATATTGCCGCCGTGGATATTCAAAATCGGGTCTCGATCGCCGAACCCCAGCTACCAGAAGCGGTGACACGCTTAGGAGTATCCGTCACCAAAGAGTCCAGCAGCATCTTAATGGGGTTGGGGCTTTATTCTGATAACGGCACCTTCGATAATATCTTTTTGAGCAACTATGCCGATTTGTATTTGGTGAATGCGCTCAAGCAGGTAGACGGAGTGGGGAACGTTCAGATTTTTGGGGAACGCCAATATGCCATGCGGCTGTGGCTGAATCCCACCCAAATGGCAACCCGTGGATTAGCGCCCCAAGATGTGATCGATGCCTTGAATGAGCAAAACGTACAGGTCGGCATCGGACGGATCGGGCAGCAACCCGTTGCCGACACCCAAGAGTATGAGTTGGATTTACAAGCGGTCAGTCGGCTGCGTACCGTCGAGGACTTCGAGGACGTGGTGGTCAGGACTGGGGACGATGGCACGCTGATCAAACTAAAAGATGTGGGTCGAGCCGAATTAGGCGCTGAAACTTACGGCAGTTTTCTACGATTTCGGGGCTATGACTCGGTCGGCTTGGGTATCTATCAGGTGCCAGGCAGTAATGCCTTGTCAGTGGCGCGACAGGTGAAAGCGAAGATGGCAGAGCTGGCCCAAGAGTTTCCCGAAGGCATGACCTATGATATTGGGTTTGATACCACCAACTTTGTCGAACAATCTTTGGTGAAAGTCGTGTGGACCCTAGTACAGGCTGTCGGGTTGGTGGTCTTGGTGATCTTTATCTTTTTGCAGGATTGGCGGACCACAGTTATTCCAGCGATTACCATTCCTATTTCCTTGGTGGGAACTTTTATCTTTGTGAGATTATTTGGCTTTTCCATTAATAGCCTCACCTTGTTTGGTCTGACGTTGGCCACAGGCATGGTCGTGGATGACGCGATCGTGGTGGTGGAAGATATTGCAGCCAAGATTCAGCAGCGCCACAGTTCACCCCTGGATGCCACGATCGCGGCCATGCAGGAATTATCGGGAGCAGTGATTGCGACATCGCTGGTGCTGATGGCGGTCTTTATTCCGGTGGCCTTTTTCCCAGGGACGACGGGGGCGCTCTATCGCCAGTTCGCTTTGACCATTGCTTTTGCGATCGCCGTGTCCACCTTCAACGCCCTCACCCTTACGCCCGCGCTCTCTGCATTTTTACTGCGAGAGAATCCGCCTCAAGTCCCTTTACTAGGGCCACTGTTCACCCTCGTCAATCGTGGTCAAACCGGGTTACAGCATCAATATGCCAGGGTTTTAAGCCAACTAAATCAGCTCAAATACCTAGTCCTTGTCCTGTTTGCCCTATTGTTGGTCCTCACCACCTGGGTCTATAACCATGTGCCCTCGGCCTTCTTGCCTGATGAAGACCAAGGCTATTTTATCACCATCCTCCGAGGACCAGATGGGGCATCCCTTAATTATACCGATGCAGCCATGCGGAAAATTGAGGATCTGTACGCTGATATTCCAGAAGTACGGGCGACCTTTGCTGTGGGGGCCTTCGGGTTCAGCGGTAGTAGCTCTAACAGTGCCGTAGTTTTTACCTCTCTGATTCCCTGGTCCGAGCGCACCTCACCCGAACAATCAGCCCAGGCGGTGATTGATCGAGTTCAAGGGTCACTCGCCCAACTAACGGATGTACGAGCCTTTGCCGTAAATCCTCCAGCGCTGCAAGGGTTGGGCAGTTTCAGCGGCTTTCAATATCAGCTTCAGGATCAGCGGGGCAACTTAAGTTTGGATCAATTCGTGGCGGTCATGGGCCAATTACTGGGAGAGGCCAACCAACATCCCGATTTGCAGGCCGTGTTTAGCACGTACAGCGCCAATACGCCCCAGCTTCAAGTTGAGGTGAACCGCGATCGCGCCAACACCTTACAAGTTCCGGTAGACGACATTTTCAATACCCTGCAAGCCTATTTAGGATCACGCTACGTCAACGATTTTGTGTTGGATCGCCGCACCTATCGAGTTTACCTGCAAGCGGACCAAGCTTTCCGGGATAATCCTGACGATATCAATCGGTTGTATGTGCGATCGCAACTTGGCGAGATGATTTCTTTGGGCAATCTCGTTCGCCTCACCCCCACGACCAGCGCCCAAACCATCAATCATTACAACGGCTTACGTTCCATTGAAATTAACGGGAGCGCAGCACCGGGGGCCAGTTCAGGGAAAGCGATCGCCGCCATGCAGGACGTCTCAGCAGCAGTCCTTCCCCCCGGCGTGGGTTACGAATGGTCTGGTACCTCCTTGGAAGAAATCCAGTCTGGTGGCCAAGCGCCAATTATCTTCTCCTTGGGATTGATTTTGGTGTTCCTAGTGCTAGCGGCCCTATACGAGAGCTTTACCGATCCCTTAATTATTATGTTGGTGGTTCCTCTAGCAATTCTAGGCGCACTATTAGCCCAAAGTATGCGAGGCTTGCCCAACGATGTTTATTGTCAGATCGGTTTGGTGATGCTGATTGGGTTGGCCAGTAAAAACTCGATTTTGATCGTGGAATTTGCCAACCAGTTACTCGAAGAAGGCTATCCCATTGTCAAAGCCGCCTTGGAAGCGGCTAAGCAACGTCTTCGCCCGATTATGATGACGGCGATCTCCACCCTCAGTAGTATCTTTCCCCTGGTAGTGGCGACGGGAGCCGGATCTGGCAGTCGGCAATCCTTGGGGACAGCGGTATTTGGTGGGATGTTGGTGGCCACAGTGCTGAGCCTATTTGTGGTGCCCGTGATTTACATTATTATCAAGTCCATCGTGCGGGGGATCATGGGAGGAGGGAAACCTCCCCATGCATCTCTATCCTTGCCAAAGTTGGAGTCCGGGGATGTGGGCAAGGAGGAGGCGATCGCTCCCTAATCGATTGCCCCCCAATTCATCCGCTAAGGGCGATCGCTTGTTGGCCGATGACACCTTACTCGTACTGGATAACATTTTTTAAGTCAAACCAGTTGCGAGTTTGAGCGCCCCAGAGTAACACCAAAAATAGACCTAGGCACAAGCCTGTAAGCCCAATTCCGATGGATGGATTACCTGTAGAAAAAGAGCCGAGGTAAGTGATTAAAAATGTCGAGGGAACCATGCCGAAAAAAGTTGCCACACAATAGATGGGTAATGAAATCCCTGTTATGCCTGCGGCATAGCTAATCAAGTCAAAGGAGAAAACAGGTAGTAGCCGGGTGACAAAAATCAAAAGTCCAATATATTTTTCACCTCGGTGAGTAGAGAAATAGAGTGCTTTCCCCGTGAGTGATTGAATAATAGGCTTGCCTAAAAAGTAGCCAATATAGTAGGTGGCGATCGCACCGATTAGCCCACCAATGACACTATAGACACCAGCCCAAAATGGCCCCCAAATCATTCCAGCGGCGATCGCTAATGGGAGGCCAGGGATATAGCTAATGACCACTGAAAGCGCTAGGATGCCAATATAAATTAGAGGCCCAAACAGACCTGTTTTATCAACTAAATTCGTGAGATGTTCAGGGGTGAAGCTATCAATTTGGATTAGTTGAAATGTCCAAAATCCGAAAACTGTCACCAGGGATATGGATAATACAACTCCTACCCATTTTGTCAAAACAGGCCACAGTTCAAGCTGCACTAGGCTGTTAGCAGATGGGATACTTAGTTTTCTACTAATAAACATGAGTGTTTGGTCTCAAATACGGCTGGAGAACGATTCACTGTTAGTAAACCAAAAGAATCCAGGAGGTTTCTGAAGCGTGAATGAGAAACCGCTGTGAGTGCCTATTTCTTCAGTAGAGGGTGTAGCGATCGCCAATAGTAGCTTTCCACAGAGGTAGATGAGGCGATCGCTCCCCAAAAACTCAATTTTTATGCCCTGTGAAAGATAGCGATCGGCTTGAAATTGAGGTGAAAGCACTGAGAACCTTGGGGATCAGTTTTCAAGAGTGGCTGGTCCTGACCCCACCTGAGGCACAGCCGCAAAAACACAATATGATGTGTATCATTCCGAAAGAAAGACTAGTGTTGGATTGAGGCAGATTCTGGAGAATAGGCGATCGCCATGATGGTTAAATGAGTTCTGGATCAGAAGCCGATGCTGATCCTCTTCTTTTACCTTTATATTTGAACTCATTGAGTAGGTCTATCCCATGATTCGATTCTCCCCTGTGCCAACAGTGGCCAAGTTAGCCAAGCCGATTGCTTTGGGCGGTTTATTGCTCATTGCCTTTGCCTGTGGGCGGGCCTCCAGTCCGCCATCATCTGTAGCCCAATCCTATGCGGGGTTGAGCCGTCAATCCCAGACTCCTCCCAGCCCACCCCACTATGACCCAGCCAACCCTCGGTTTATCGTGCCGCCGGAGTTGGCAGTCATGACCATCACGATCACCACCGTCGACGAGTCGTTTGCTGCATCAACGCAATTGGTACAAGCGAAAACTCAGGCATTGTTAGATGCTGTGACAGCAGGTCCGGGCTGTTCTGCCCAAATTAGCGATTATGCTCAGCCTGTGCAACCCTTGGGCAGATATTTGCGTCGGAACGCCAAACAGTACATCAGCCAGATGACCATTGACCTGGAGATTGACCTGGATGGTCTGACTCAAGTGCGCGATCGCCTCCAACGCCTGGATGATTGCGTCAGTCGTATCCCCGAATTTATCGATGAAGATGGCCAGGAGGATGAAGCGATCGCCATGACTCTTTCCGCTGTTTTGCCCACAGTTCGAGATGCCACCGTCCACCGGAGTGCCTTACTTCAGCAGCGTTTCCAAGCTCTGCAAGCCGTTGCCACCGCCCAACAACCGCCACCACAATTCCAGCCATCCGACCTTGTTTGTACCAGTAACGGTACCGTTAGCATTGTTTCCCATCAACTTAGCGGCGTTGAATTAGCGGTGGATTTTAGTTGCGATCGGAATACAACCCAACAGGTGGTGCCTCAAAGCTCGCCAGAAGCTTGATGTTCCTACCATAAGGCAGTTGAATTCTCCCTACTTAGATCGTTTGGACTCGTAAAGTTTCCACGCGGCCAGAATATGACAATTTTCAATTTCTCCTGTTCTAATCATCTGGTTTAAATCATCGGGTTCAAACCAAAAGGATTCGATATATTCCTCTGGGTCGCGATCGCCTTTCATCGGTGATAAATCGTGGGCATGAAAGACATACATATAGGCCGCAGAACGACGATTATCAGGCAAATATTTGCCAATTTCCTGAATCTGATTTGCCTTTAAATCTGACTCTTCGATCAACTCTCGAACAGCCGCATTTTCTGGAGATTCCTGTGGTTCAATTTTGCCCCCCGGAAACTGGTAGAGCCTTTTCTGGGGAGGGTAAGAATACTCTTTTTGCATGAGAATTTTCCCATCAGATCGCTCAGCAATAATTGTCACTGACCCTGGTCCAGGGGCTTTCTTGAGGTAAGTGGTGCGGTAACCATTAGGTAGCTCAACTTCATCTTCTAGAAGAGTGAGGCGGAGATGGCTGAAGACCACTTGGGATTTGAGCGTTTTCCACTCCATTGTTTAGGCTGTAATAAATTCAACAAATTGTTCAGTATGGTTATGTGGAAACCAAAGCACTTGCTGGTTTTGGTCCTAAATGTCGTTGCACACTGCCATAGTCGGCACAATGCGAGCGATCGCTCCATCTGGTGGGCATCTTAATAGTGGGGATCGCCTTGATGGTAACAGGGAAGGCGATCGCTCACCGACGTTTACTAAGGATAGGGGCTACCATTCTAATGAAATCAGGGATTTTTGCAGTGATCAACATTGGCCAGTTTCGGTTGTACGTGGGTGAGCCGTATCACCTAAAAGAGCGTTGGGACCCCATCCTCAACCAGCTTAATCAAGGAACCTGTAAACATACAGCGTTGCAAGCTGAATGGAGCAAACATAATGGGAAACGAAACGTAACCTTTCACACGGTCAATGATCTTCGTCACGAAACAACCTTGATTTGCTATCGGCAATTTCTCAAAGATGTGCAGGTTGGCCAACCTCAGGGCTAAGCCGTTCAGTCATGCTGAGTGTAACTTCATTGCCTAAGTTAGTTTGCAGAGTTTTGCAATGCCGAATCAGGCTAAATAAGCGATGTTTGGTTAAAGAATGCCAGTTCATCGCCCCATCTGGCATTTTATTTTTGTGAGTTCCTTTCCGCTGCCAGCCAATCTACCACCGTCTGCCGGAGCTGATTGAGCGACTGGTACGCCCCTTGTTTGACAAACTGACCCACCGCATCCACAGGGGAGAAATCACGACCGGGAGACCAGTCAATATCTTGACCAATCGGCGTGAGATGGTTGCCCGGTAACTGCTTCAACATTAATTGGTTTGGAAACTTCGCCGAGAGGGTTTGGTGCAAATCGTTGGTTTGATCAATGTCGTCCATCTCAAACTGCACCAACAGCGTGCGGCAGACTCCGTAGTTATCCGCCACCAATTGCAGCGTTTCCTCTGGGGTTGGCTGAAACTCAGCGTTTAAATCGGGAACCACTTGGGCGATCTGCTGAGAGATTTGCTCGGACAGGTCGGGTGGAACAGCCTGAGTCACTCGTTCCGCAAGCTGGTTGAGAAAGCCTGGAACAGGAGATGGGGCTGCACTGGCAGGCTTAGATTTGTCAGTAGATTTGGCAAACCCAAACATTGATAAAGTGGCTTGGGATAATGAGCCACCCGCAGGGGAGGAGGCTTGCTCTTGCCACCATCGCCGGGTCCGGTTCACCGTGTCATCCAGCAGGGAAGAGGCTTGGGACACCTGCTCATAAAAAGGAATCGCCCGTTTCGCCGGATAATTGTTAAACGCCATGAGAATATTACCTGCCCGATCCACGTCAAACAGACTGCTGTTGAGCAAATGGAGCTTACTGCCCAGGCTGTGACCTAGGCCGTAAATCGGCAAATCGGGGGCCACAAGGCGACGACGCTGGAGGTAATCCAAAGCACTTTCAAACCGAGACAAACTATTGCGGGCGATCGCGCTATGGTCAAAGGCATCACGACCAAAGGCACTGCCTAAGGGCGTAGCGACAATCGCATACTGCTGCTTGGCCAATTGCTCCAATAGCCACCGATAAGTCAACTGGGGAGCCGCTGCCACAAATGCCCCACCCAAGAAATGTACGATGGCAACAGGTTGCCGGGGAATCAAAATCCAATTGCCTGCAATCTCTTGCCACTCCATACGATGTCGCCTACTTCACTAGGTTAAATGAACAGTTTTGTCTGGACTCATCTGGCCTATAGTCATCTTGGCCTGAGTTCATATTGTCTTAATACATCATCATTCTACAGCGCGTAGCGCCATACAGGCTGACTGTTTTCGAGATCAGATAAAATTTATTCTCATCTAATTGATTTGATGAAAACTAAAATTCAAGAGAAATTTCCATGCAAATGATAATTACTTGCATTAAAATAGATTCTGTTCTGTCGTTGGTTAATCAAAATGGTGAGACAAAATCAGATTAAATTATTGGGAACGACTCTTGCTACGGGCGCACTTATGGCGATCGCAGCCTGTAGTAATCAATCTCAACAAGATGTTGCCACGACACCGGGTTCAGAGTCCGCAGGTGGTGTCGTGAATGTGTATACGGCTCGCCACTACGAAGCGGACGACACTCTGTACGACCGCTTTACAGAAGAAACCGGGATTGAGGTCAACTTGCTGGAAGGGAAATCTGACGAATTGATCGAGCGATTGCAAAGCGAAGGGGAAAACAGCCCCGCCGATGTGTTTATCACCGTAGATGCGGGACGGTTGTGGCGAGCTGATGAAGCGGCATTATTTCAACCTATTGACTCTGACGTGCTGAATCGTAACGTGCCGGAAAACCTGCGTCACCCTGACGGTACCTGGTTTGGGTTGGCAACCCGGGCACGGGTGATTGTTTACAACAACGAAACGGTTAGCCCGGATGAGCTTTCGACTTACGAGGCATTGGCAGAACCTCAGTGGCAAGGGCGCGTTTGCATTCGCAGTTCCAGCAATATTTACAATCAGTCCTTGCTGGGATCGATGGTTGAGGCAAAAGGTGCTGAGGCCACCCAAGCCTGGGCTGAGGGCATTGTCGCAAACTTGGCCCGTCAACCAGAGGGTGGAGATACGGACCAAATTCGGGCTGTGGCCGCAGGACAGTGTGATGTGGCGATCGCCAACCACTATTACTGGGCACGTTTAGCCAAGTCCGATGATGCAGCAGATCAAGAAGTGGTCTCCAAAACGGCGGTGTTCTTCCCCAACCAGGAGGATCGGGGTACCCACATCAATATCAGTGGTGCGGGAGTCTTGGCGAATGCGCCCAATCAGGAGAATGCGATCGCCTTGCTCGAATTTTTGGTGAGTGCTGAAGCCCAAGCCACATTTGGGGCTAGCAACAACGAGTATCCCGTGTTGGCTGGGGTGGAAGTAGACCCGATCGTGTCCCAATTGGGCGACTTTAAGATGGATGCGATGAATGTGTCAGCCTATGGTCGCAACAACCCAGAAGTCGTGAAGTTAGTAGACCGAGCGGGTTGGGAGTAAGGCAAAACCCCAGTTTTTCAGGATCCCCAGTTTCTCCAAGAAACCGGGGATCTCAGTCATTCATAGTCTCAGCGCTTCAAACTCACCAACTAGGGCTACGGTCTCTTGGGACAAGCCGTGGGGAATTTCCATCAAGTGCTTAACCACAGATCGGGGTAACTGTCACTTGCAGCTGCATACTGGCATATGCTGCTGCATACTGGCATAGACAATTGCATGGCTGTCACGTGTTACGGGCTTTCCTTACATTGGATTAGGCATAATAGTGCCGGATTTCGTATAGTCAACCCAGTTGCAACTGAATCGGGAGCGGGTGCGAATTGATGCGACCCGTCATCTAATGCCCATTCACATTGAAAATAATCCATAGGACAGTCAATCTATGATGAACATCCTCCTCTCATATCCGCTCTTACATCGGATCAGTCGTCTGGCCGTGGGCACGTTACTGATAACAGCTTCGGTTGGATATGGTAGTGGGGCGATCGCCGCCCCACTACCCTCTTTGGCGAATAAGGATGCCCTGTCTGATCTTTTTGGAGATGACAGCCCCATTCTGGATGCGGTGACTTCTGTGCTTGAAGATGACGCAGAGGCAACCGACGACACTGATGACGATGAAGCCAGTATTGAAACCAATAATGGAGGCAGCACTGAGACGGCTGCCCAGTCGAGCGAAAGTACTTCTAGTCCTGCTAACACCAACTCTACAGCGCGTTTCACCTGCCAGTATGAGGGTGGTAATTTTGTGGTGATGTATTCTCCCGAAAGTGAGCCGGGTCAGTCCTATGAGTGGGCCATTCCTGGAGAAATGGGCGGTGGTTGGACTCCAGAAAGACGCTGTAATGCGATCGCTGAGCGGCTAGAAAATTATCGTCCTGACGGCTTACTGGAACTGCAAACTGGGGTAGAAAACAATTACAACGTCGTCTGTGTCACGACTGCAGAAACTCCAGGGTGTCGGATTGTGTTTACTGTGCCTAATGATCAAGATCCTCTTGCCACTCGCGATCGCGTTTTTGAGAATTTGGCGATCGCCAACAGTGGCCAGGACACTGCCGGAGTCACCACCTTTACTGGGGATGGGGCCGATGGAATTCTGACCAATATTGGCAATGAGTTGGGTCTCAATCTACCGGGTCGTTCTCCTGGTTCGTCCATAAATCGGGGCCAAGGCATTGACCTGCGGCCCTTCCTTGACCCTGCCGATGGAGGCACTGGTGCTCATTTGGGCTTTTAGGGTTGATCCCGAAAGACTTCGGCCTCGCGGCCCTTCCACCACTCTCCCAACCCCATCAAATCCTGATGAATGTCAGCTAACTCCCGCATGTATTCCGTGTTGTCCATGCGCGATCGCCGCTCTTGCAACTTTTTGAGTCGTAACTGCAATAAAAGCCAGGGTTTGAACTCGCCTCCCGTTTCTTCCATGTAGCGGGCCAGATTATCACTGGTTAATTCGTTGCGATCAGCCATGAGGACTCCACTGTTGTAACACCTGCTAGTTTTCGTAGGATAGCACGAAGTTCATTTTGAGTCTTTTTCCCCAAGGGTGTTTTGCGCGATTCGGGTGCAGAACTCACCCCCAGTCCAATGGCATTGACTGAAGGATGGGTTGTTGCCTAGAACCCCGGCTTCTTTAAGAAGCCGGGGTTCTAAAATCAGCTTTTTCAATGCCATTGCCCCCTAGTCCGCTTTATCGATGAGATGAGCGATCGCCTCCCTCACTGAAAACGGTTGATTATCAAACATAATAGTAGCTTTTTCAATATACTTGTCTGCAACCTCAACAAAGGCATCAAAGGCACCCGGATCATCAATTTCTTCTGGCACTTTTGTCCCTGTATACAGATTGATTGGCGTTTTACTAATTTGTCGTAAAACACGTCCATCTTGACCCGCAGGACGATCAACCAAGTGATTATTCAATTGAAAGTCGAGGCGGAGATGACGCTGATTCGCTGAGTTAGTATTCAGAATTTGGCTAGAAATCGCATTGCCAATTTCCGATGCGGGGTCTAGGAAAATATTGGGCAAATTAGCAATCCAACTTAATAGACCCCAGTTTTTCACCTCATTATACGTATACGGTTTGGTGACTTTCCCGGTGCCGATGGACAGGACAAAAATATTGTCGATCTCTGATTCTGCCGTCAGTAATGCATGTGAAACGGCAGCCAGGGTCGGATTATTAGCCGAAACTCCCCCATCGATGTGAGGTAAGACTTGCTTTCGGTCACGCACATCAGCCGGAATAGTCTCTCCCTCTTGGTAATAGGGCAAATCGTAGGGCGGGAAAAAGGTGGGCGCGGAGGCGGAGGCGGTACATAGTTTCCAGATGGGTAAATCATCATACCAACGGGGATTTTTCTCTGGATTATTACTCGCAAAAAAAGTAGTATTCCGGGAAAGCGTATCATAGGCCATCACCAATAAAATTGGCTTTTCGATCAGCCGATTATTAACAGTTATCTCCTCACCGATAGAGGCGATCGTCGCATCTCCAAAAGAGTCCCGAATCACCGTTGATAAACCCGTTTTCTGTTGTTCCGGATCATCATTCGGTTCACCATGGGGATAAAGGGTGTAACTCGCCCCAAACGCTTGACTCAGCCACTGCCATTTTCGTCGATTGCGAATACCCGCTGGAAAAATATCCGTTCCCTGGAACTCATAGACCTTAAGCAGGTCGTCCGCATTTTTTTTAAGTGCGACTCCAGCCGCGAGTAACGAACCCGTGGAGGTTCCAGCAATTAAATCAAAGTAGTCATGTAAACTCCCCTTCTGTTTCTCTTCTAAGACCTCTTCTACGAGTTTGAGTAGTTGGCAAGAAATAACCCCACGGAACCCGCCCCCATCCAGGCTCAAAATCTTGAATGCCATTGCAATCCCTCCTGTCCTCTTTGATTTGGAAGTCTTGATTTGGAAACCTTATATTTCCAACACCGCACCTGTCCTACCGATGGCGGCAACAGGTCAAACTCGCCCAATTATAGTGGGAGGGATTCAGGGCTGAACCGTCTTAGCTAATTTCCGACATATTCTGTGTTCATTCTTCATTATTCTCACTTGTCGGACTCTCTGATGAGTCCTCGCTTGATGAGTCCTCGCTTGATGAGTCCTCGCTAGATGGGTCCTCCTCTGAGGAATCCGCGTCTGGAGAGTCTGCTGCCTCCTCCTCTTCAGAATCCCCACTGCCACCACCGCGACGGACCACATAGGTTCCCGCAATAATCCGAGCATCCTCGCCATAGGTGTTGTATTCTTGGTCGATGGCGTAGAGGCTTAAGATAAAGATAACCGGACCCCGCACTTCAATAAAGCTGAGGGCATCAATGTCGCGATCGCCGTCATCTACACCCGTCCACGCTAGCCGCACACTACCATCTGGCTGTCGTTGTCCATCTTTTTGCCACTCAATCATGGAAAATTGGGGATCGATGTGAGCCTTCAAGGTTTGTTCCAACCTCAGCATATCGTTCGACGGACGTTCGCTGACTTGGTAGGCCACTTCCCCCGCAAAGCCACCGTCTGCTGATAAAAAGGTCACCCCCTGGGCCGATGGCTCAAAGCGATAGCCTTCCGGAAAGGCCAGGGCAAACATGCCATTGGGATCTTGGTAAGCCAGAACGTCGTCGGGGACAGGAATAACAGGAGTTTCAGGTTCTGCTTCTTCCGCTTCGGCTTCATCTGTTTCTCCCTCATTTGCATCCGCTTCATCCGAAGAGGGAGAGGACGGGGCACTTGCGTTAGGAGTCTCATCAGAAGTGACATCAGGAGGAGAGGAGGCAAATAGTCCACATCCTGATAGGCAGAGCATCACGCTGACAACAACATAGAATCTGAGGTGCTGAGTTAATTTCATGCGTACCGTTCGTTAACCCTCGACTTACAGGCAAGACTCACGTTTGTGCCAGAATCACTTCCATGGTCACGACTCGGTTAGACTCGCGGCATCGGTTGCGCCCTCACCCTCTTCTGCCACGCTGGACTGCTCGGGTTTGAGTAAGGGGAAAGCGATCGCATCTCGAATGCTAGCACAATCGCACAGCAACATTACCAGCCGATCAATGCCGATGCCCAATCCCCCCGTAGGTGGCATGCCATATTCTAGGGCCGTCAGAAAATCTTCATCCACATCCTGGGCTTCCACGTCTCCCGCCGCTTTCTTGGCGGCTTGCAGTTCCAATCGTTGCCGTTGGTCAATCGGGTCAGTTAACTCAGAAAAACTGTTCGCAGTTTCTCGCCCAACGATGAACAGTTCAAATCGTTCTACCAGTCCCGCCTGACTGCGGTGGGGCTTGGATAAAGGCGAAATTTCCACTGGATAGTCAATGATAAAGGTGGGTTGGATTAATGTGGTTTCCACCGTTTGCTCAAACGCCTCGTTGAGGATGTGGCCAATGCTCTCACAATCGTCGATGTAGGTGATGCCAGCCGCGATCGCCGCGTCTTTCGCCGTATCTAGATCAGTAAACTGGCTGAAATCTAACCCCGTTTTGGCCTGCACTGCTTCATGCATCGTCACCCGTCGCCACGGCGGTGTGAGATCAATTTCTGCCCCTTGGTAAGAGACCTTGAGGGTACCCAGGACATCCTGAGCCGCTGTGGTGATAATCGCTTCCGTCAGCGCCATCATATCGTTGTAGTCCACATACGCCTGATATAGTTCGATCGTCGTGAACTCTGGGTTGTGGCGGGTCGAAATCCCCTCATTCCGGAACACTCGCCCCAGCTCAAACACCTTTTCAAAGCCACCCACCACCAACCGCTTTAGGTGCAACTCCGTGGCAATCCGAAGATATAACGGCATGTCCAAAGTGTTGTGATAGGTCACAAAGGGCCGAGCGTCTGCGCCTCCAGCCTCCGATTGCAACACGGGAGTCTCAATTTCGATAAACCCTTGCTGATCCAAGTAACGGCGAATCGAAGCCGTAATTAATGCCCGTCGCCGGAACGTTTGCCGTACCTCTGGATTAACAATTAAGTCCACATACCGCTGACGGTAGCGCTTGGCCACATCAGTCAGACCGTGCCATTTGTCTGGCAACGGCAGCAACGCCTTAGTCAATACCTGATACTCACTCACACTGACAGACAACTCACCCTTATCCGTCCGCTTAATGGACCCTTTCACTCCCAGGATATCGCCCACATCGGTGCATTGCTTCAGGGTGTTAAAGGCAGCTTCATCCACCTCGGCCATGTGGGCTTGAATTTTTTTCTTGTCCAGATAGAGTTGGATCATCCCTGTCTCATCTTGGAGACTAAAAAAGGCCAGCTTCCCAAAAACCCGACGAGCCAAAATGCGTCCGGCGATCGCCACTTCCACATCATCTACCGCGTCCCCCGCCGCCAACTCTGCATACTGGTCCTGCAACTCTGCCGCATGGTGAGTTACATCCCAACGATAGGCATAGGGATTGAGACCCTTTTCCTGAAGTTGTTGAGCTTTTTCCAGGCGAGTTGCACGCAGATCGTCAGAGGCCATAGTCAAAAAAGGTACAGGTAGAGGATGAAATGGACAAAACGTAGACAGAGCCAAGGTTGGCCCAGCCAGTCAGGTGCATGATTAAGCGCAGCACCAAGACATCAAGTGTAGTACAACCTGGGTCTGCCTTGAAGCGTTATATCCAAAGATATTTTGAAGTTTTTTGGGCGGGGGGCATGCGCCCCCCGCCCAAAACTTTTACGTTTTATTTCATTCTCTTTCCTAAGGAATCCGAGGGATGAAAGAATGCCTCATTAATCCACTAAATTCGTTGTCCAACTTCTTGCCGTGGGGCCTGTATCGACCTGGGCGAAACCCTGAGCGCGATAGCCCCGTGATTGGCAATTTTCGTCACCAACAATGAGGAAGGCATTGGAAGATACACAGAAATAGTAATCCCCCGACCACGACCCCCCAATATCATTGTGCTCAGCATAGTAGTAGTAGTAGCGATTCTGTAAATCCCCGTGAATCAGGGTCATACACCGACCACCGCTCCCAATTTCCCACCATCCTTTGGATACCCATTCACCATCATCGGAATACCCAATAGCAATGGTCACGTCATATCCAGTATTGTTACAAATACGCCAATCAGCTAGCGCCTTAGACTCCCAAAATGTTAAGGGAATCAAAGTACAGAAAAAGAGAAGTAGCTTGGCTTGCATTTTTTTCATTGACCCACCTCCGTTCTAATTTCTTGACGAACAAACTCAGTCTTGAGCATAATCAGTCTTGAGCATAAGAGTCTTAAGCTCAAGACAATTCTGCCCTAAGACCCAAGACCTATGTATTTGGAACTGCACCTCAAGCTACAGCAAGCGACTGGGGGCCTCCGCTCTATCAATAAGTTATTTTGTGTCCTTAGTAGGGTGCCCAATAACTCAACATAAAATATCGGCTATAGCCGAAATAACTCTAAATGATTCAGAGAGAACCTTATCTTACTAGCCCCTGCTGTAGGTGATTCGGGAAACAATTTTAGTTTAACCTGCCGTTCTAGCAGACATTCAGGGTGTTTAATATTTGTTTATCCGCTACTTTGGCTTTGGCGACAGTAAAAAATTAACGTGTGGCTTTTCCCGTCTGGGGCTTTTCCCGTCTGAGGCATATTAAAGTTATCTGTTTACGAAATTGATGTGCCCGTAAGTGCTACCATGACCACACACGCTAGGGGTGCCTGTGTTTTTATCCAGGCTGAGAATACACCCTTCGCACCTGAGATTGGTTAGGACCAACGTAGGAAAGCTGTTTCATCTGAGGACTTACTACATGCGTACAGAATGGGTTGCCAAGCGGCACGGTCAAGCGAACGTGTCTCAAATGCACTATGCCCGTCAGGGAATGGTGACAGAGGAGATGGATTATGTCGCCAAGCGGGAAAATTTGCCCGTCGATCTAATTCGTGATGAAGTGGCGCGAGGGCGCATGATTATTCCCGCCAACATCAATCACACCAATTTGGAACCGATGGCGATCGGGATTGCGTCCAAGTGTAAGGTGAATGCCAATATTGGCGCGTCGCCCAATACTTCAGATATTAATGAAGAGGTGGATAAGCTGAAATTGGCGGTGAAATACGGCGCTGATACAGTGATGGACCTGTCCACTGGAGGCGGCAACTTGGATGAAATTCGCACCGCGATCATCCAGGCTTCTCCCGTGCCCATCGGTACTGTGCCCATTTACCAAGCGATGGAACGGGTCCACGGCAACGTGGCTAACTTGACCGCTGATGATTTTCTCCATGTGATTGAAACCCATGCTAAGCAAGGGGTGAGCTATCAGACCATTCACGCGGGAATTTTGCTGGAGCATTTGCCGTTGGTGCGCGATCGCATCACAGGCATCGTCTCTAGAGGCGGCGGCATTCTGGCCCGGTGGATGCTGCATCATCACAAGCAAAATCCCCTGTACACTCACTTTGACGACATCATCGAGATTTTCAAGCGTTACGATGTTTCTTTCAGTTTGGGGGATTCCCTTCGACCCGGATGTACCCACGATGCTTCTGATGAAGCTCAGTTAGCGGAACTAAAAACTTTGGGCCAACTCACCCGTCGCGCTTGGGAACATGATGTCCAGGTAATGGTAGAGGGTCCGGGTCATGTGCCCATCGACCAGATTGAGTTCAACGTCAAAAAGCAGATGGAAGAGTGTTCTGAAGCGCCTTTCTATGTGTTGGGGCCATTGGTGACGGATATTGCGCCAGGGTATGACCATATTACATCCGCAATTGGGGCGGCGATCGCTGGCTGGCACGGTACAGCCATGCTCTGCTACGTTACCCCCAAAGAACACCTGGGCTTACCCAATGCCGAAGACGTGCGTAACGGATTGATTGCCTACAAGATTGCCGCCCATGCGGCGGACATCGCTCGCCACCGTCCAGGGGCACGGGATCGGGACGATGAGCTTTCCGCTGCTCGGTATAACTTTGACTGGAATAAGCAGTTTGAGCTAGCCCTCGACCCCGATCGGGCCAAGGAATATCATGACGCACCCCTGCCAGCGGATATTTACAAGACCGCTGAGTTTTGCTCCATGTGTGGACCCAAGTTCTGCCCCATGCAAACCAAGGTGGATGCGGATGCCTTAACGGAACTGGAGAAATTCTTGCAGCAAGATGAGGCTGCTGCCGTTGCCCAGCGCTAGTTTGTAACGTTTCAGGACCCCGGCTTCTTTAAGAAGCTGGGGTCTGGTTTGCTAAAGTGA
>JBFRWC010000383.1:0-9598 GCA_051439365.1 Leptolyngbyaceae cyanobacterium | reverse complement strand
CCCTAGTGGTGCTGCTGCTCAAAGTCGTCATGATCAGTCCCAAATCACGCATGTATTTGGAAAGCCGAATTGGAGAGCTGATTGCCCATCATAAATCTCTCCCTGAAGCCGATTGTGAGTGGTTGATTCAGTTTTTGGAAGTCTTGCGAGTGACATTTACCATCTACTCCGATAACACGGTCAACTATGATCTCGTTACCATGCCCATTGATCCATGTTCTACCCAAGCGGCCACAGACCTGAAAACTTACCGCATTTTCTCGTCTTGTTCTGCCGAGGAAGCCAGACAGGAGGAAGAGGACAGCAGTGAGTCAAAGGTTGCGTAAATCGGTCGATTACTTGTCAAATCACCTGCATGAGCTTGACGAGATCAACTTAGCAACGTAAACATAGAGATACCTTGATGAGTTTTGCTCCAGTTGCCAAGGTCCTGCCGTGATCGAAAGCGTCCGCATCCAAAATTAGCGCTGTCTTCGAGATGTGACCTTGGATCTGGGGCCACTGACCGTCTTCGTTGGGCCAAATGCTTCAGGGAAAACAGCGATCGCTGATGGCCTAACTGCCCCTAACGTAGATATTAGACTGTGCTGAAAAATATTTGGGTCAATCATCTGAATATTAACTAACGAGAAGGAATGGTGGAGCAACGCCTATGGCAGTTGGATATCTACGTCAATTTTGGAAACTAGTGTATGCATCTCTGGGAACTATCTTACGGCATCCCATTTCTGGTACCAGCATTGTGCCCATCATGCCGGATGGACGAATTGTCTTGATCAAACGTCGGGACACGAATCAGTGGGCGTTGCCAGGAGGCGTTATCGATTGGGGCGAGGATATTCGGACCACTGTTTACCGGGAGATGGAGGAGGAAACAGGCTTGAAGGTAACGCAGATCCGGCGGTTGGTGGGGGTGTATTCCCAGCCTTTGCGTGATCCTCGCTTCCACTCGGTCTGCATTGTGGTAGAAGCAGATGTGGATGGCAGTTTCGATGTGCAGGATACTCTAGAAATTAAAGATATTCAGGCGTTTTCGCAAGAGGAGATTCCCTTGGATGATTTGTCCCATGACCATGGGGAACAACTTCGGGATTATTTTGCGGGGGAGACGACTTTGGCGTAGCAAGTTCGGGCAAGCACGGGGGCTTTGCCCCTACGGGGTTGGGCTGGTGTAGTGGCAGTGTTGCACGAAGTGTTGGGCGAAGGTGGGGTTGCTGCCGAAGTGGAGATGGATGTAACTGGCGAGGACGTTGCGGATTTGGTAGCCTTCTAGGGTTTGGCGATCGCCCCATCCGGTTACCTGATACTGAAGCTGGATGGCGGGGTTCAATTGAACGATCGCTTCGGGAGATGGAATCATGTTGCCCTCTGAGTCCACCAAATCTGAATAGTGAAAGCGATGTCCCCGGCAGGTTTCTCCTAGTGGAAAAAGACCGGATGGTTGCGTTGTTTCCACCTGCCGATAACCGAGTTTGACTCTGGTCCCCATGCGGGTCCAGAAAGGTAAAACGCCAATAAAGGGATAGTGCTGATCATTGTCACCCATTAAGCCCTGGGACAAGTACATTAAGCCACCGCATTCGGCGTAAATGGGGCGATCGCTTTGGCAAAAGGTGGCGATCGCCTGCCGCATGGCCTTGTTCTCTGACAACACCGCTGCGTGTAGCTCAGGATATCCCCCACCCAAGTACAGTCCATCTAAGTTAGGGGGAAAGGTGTCGTTCATGGGGGAAAATTCCACCAACTCGGCCCCAGCCTGCTCCAACAAGGCTAAGTTAACGCCATAGTAAAAGCAAAAGGCTCGGTCCCGCGCTACCCCAATCCGAACGGTGGAGGCGATCGCACTAGATGTATCTGGCATCATCGCCGGATCGGGCCGCTCACGATGTGTCCCTGCCTGAGCCAAGTTGACCAGTGCTTTCAGATCAAGATGAGTGTGAACTAGCTTGGCCAACGTATCAATGTAGGTTGTCGCTAAGTTATCCTCCAGGGCTAGCCACAGTCCTAGGTGCCGTTCGGGAATCGTAGCTAACTCAGAACGAGGCAAACCCGCCACCATCAGAGGTGAAATTTGAGGCAAGCTGGAGTTCAAGGCTGCTTGAATTCTCGCTAAGTGGGATGTCCCACCAATGCGGTTACAGATCACTCCAGCCACCTTCAAGTCTGGATCAAATTGGGTGTAACCGTAAATCAGTGCGGCGGCACTGCGCCCCAAAGCCCTAGCGTTGATCACCAGTAATACGGGTGCCCCCAGCCATTTGGCCATCTCTGCGGTGCTGCCTGCTTCCGACTCAGCTCCGTAGCCATCGAACAGGCCCATCACTCCTTCCACGATAGCGATATCTGCGCCGTGACAGGCTTGGTGGAACAGGGCGAGGTTTTGCGATCGCCCCAACATCCAGCCATCTAGGTTATGAGACACCCGCCCTGTTGCCCGGTAGTGATGGCCCGGATCGATAAAATCCGGTCCCACCTTAAACGGCTGTACCACCAATCCCTGATTCGTCAGGGCACGCATGATGCCCACAGCTACGGAGGTTTTGCCCACCCCGCTGTGGCTTCCGCCAATGACCAAGGTAGGCATGGGATCTGGACGATTCAAACTCACTCCTAACCGTCCAGCTTTTGCTTAATCAACTGGTTGGTTAGCTTCGGATCGGCTTTGCCTTTTGACTTTTTCATCACCTGGCCGACGAAGAACCCCAACATCTTGGTTTTGCCAGCTCGGTACTTGGCCAGTTCATCAGGATGGGCGGTAATCACCTCATCGATCAGCGGTTCAATCACCGATGGATCGGACACCTGCACCAGCCCCTTCTTCTCCACTAACTCCTTGGGCGAACCGCCTTTTTCTAGGAGTTCTGGCAGAATATCTTTGCCGATTTTGTTGCTAATCGTCCCTTTCTCAATCAAGGCCACCATTTCCGCCAGAGCTTCAGGGGTTAGCTTGGTGTCAGTAATGGCGAGGTTATTTTTGTTCAGATACGCACCCAAATCCTGGGTAATCCAGTTAGCCGCGAGTTTAGAACTGGCTCCCGCCGCCACCGTCGCTTCAAAATACTCTGCCACCCTACGATCATCGGTCAGCACCCCGGCATCGTAGGCGGATAGCTCCAGAGTCGTCTGGTAGCGATCGCGTTTTTGAGCCGGGAGTTCTGGTAGTTCCCCTTGCCAAGTTTGCAGTTGGTCAGAAGAGACTTCAATTGGTCCTAGGTCGGGTTCGGGAAAGTAACGATAGTCACTGGAGCCTTCCTTCACCCGCATACTGACGGTGAATTGCCCCGATTCATCCCACAAGCGAGTTTCCTGAATAATCGGTTCTCCGGTTTCTACGGCTTCAATTTGGCGCTCAATTTCGTAGTCAATGGCTTTGGCGATCGCGCTAAAGGAGTTCATATTTTTGATCTCCACCTTAGTGCCAAATTCTTCTTGACCCACCGGACGCACGGAAATGTTGACATCACAGCGCAGGGACCCTTCTTGCATATTGCCATCACTCACACCCAAGTAACGGACAATCCGCCGCAACTCTTCCGCATAAGCCGCTGCTTCCTGTCCCGTGCGAATATCTGGCTCCGAGACGATTTCAATCAGCGCTACCCCAGCCCGGTTATAGTCCACCAGGGAAAAGGTAGAGCCCCCAATGCGTCCACTGCCGCCATGAACCAATTTCCCCGCGTCCTCTTCCATGTGCAGGCGAGTAATGCCAATCTTTTTGCGGGTGGCATTGCCCTTCTTATCCACCATCTCGATTTCCAGATGGCCATGTTCGGCAATGGGCAGGTCATACTGGGAAATCTGATAGTTCTTGGGCAAGTCAGGATAAAAATATTGCTTGCGGTCAAATTTGCTGTAGGGGGCGATTTGACAATTCAGGGCAATCCCGGTTTTTACCGCATATTCCAGGACTTTCTCATTGAGAACAGGTAGCACCCCTGGCATTCCCATCACCACCGGATCGATGTGGGTATTGGGCGACGCGCCAAACTCAGTGGAACTGGGGGAGAAAATTTTGGTATTGGTACTCAGTTGACAGTGGGTTTCCAGACCAATGATGGCCTCGTATTCAGTGGTTCTCGGATTGGGTTTTGCGGGTGCTGCCGTGGACATAAGCAATATTCACCTTAATGACTCTCATTGACGTTCATCCCCCCAACCTATCGGTATGGCGGGAGATTCCTGATGCGTCGGTTCATGCCCAGATACTCAAGCAAGCCCAAATATCCCTAGACAGAACACCTCCACAGGCCATTAGTTTTACGTCCACGCTGCGCCACACCGCAGACGGAAGTGAGCATTCACTTCTTTGTGATTACACCGACTGGTAGTTCTGTAGTTTAACCTCCACCGCGTTTTTTGGGGGTGGGCTAAACCGTACCCTATGGCGATCTAAAGGACTATTTTCGACAATGTGATTGTACCAATTTGTTGGTCTCGGTGCTATCTCCTTCTCTCGCTCACGGATGATTCAGGAGATTCAGTGGCAGGAAATTGATCTGGCCAAGATCCCCGGCTTCTTGAAGAAGTCGGGGATCTCAAGTTAGTTTATTTCAGCGATATGGTTCCAATAATATGGCCCTCAAGCCTCTCTCTCAACTCTCCAACTCCCCAACTTCCCCACTCCCCAACTCCCCCACTCCTCAACTCCCCCACTTCAAGCAACTTGTCTCCCCTCTAACCCTAAAGATTCCGCAATCTGCATCAGTTGCCTGCGGAGATATCGGGGCATCTGTCGCTTGCTGCTGACGCGGGGATAGTTCATTGGCCAGTAGGCCAGAATGCTGTTGTGGGGATACAGTTTCTCACAATAACTTAATTAAAGCTGATTGATAGGGCGATCGCCCAATGCCACTGCAAGAGAAATATCACTAAGCTGGGAATAGCGATCGCCTCCATCTGCCCCAATCTCCAATCTCCAATCCCCAATGGCGCGATCGCCCCTACCCTTCTCAATCCAGCATCCCCATTTCCCCTCAACGGATTTTTTACAGCAGGGATTTTTTTATAACTGTGGATATTCTCAACGTACAGGTTCTCAAAGGAGGTTGAGCGGATCGATGTCAATGGTGAGGCTAACCCCAGAAGGACAGTCTTGGTGCAGGCTGCTTAGGTGGAGGTGGGAGGCGATCGCTTCCGTCATCCCCAGCGGACACTTGAGCAAAATTTGCCAGCGAAACCGACGGGCCACTCGCAAAATTGCAGCGGGAGCGGGACCGAGGAGTTCATAGGCGATCGCCCCCTGATCATGTTCTCCCTGAGCTTGGGATTTGGGTTGAATTTGAGCCGCAATTTTTGCCGCTGTTTGCTGCACCGCTGTGGGATCGGCACCACTCAACTTCAGCACAATAAATTGAGAATAAGGGGGATAATTCAGCGCTGCTCGTTGCTCTAGTTCATAATTCATGACAAACTCATAGGGCTGTTGTTGCTGAATCGCCATCAAAATTGGATGAGACGGGGCATAGGTTTGAATAATCACTCGCCCCGGTTGGTCGCCCCGGCCCGCTCGTCCCGCCACCTGAGTCAAGGTCTGATAGGTGCGCTCCCCCGCCCGATAGTCAGCCATGTGCAATAGTCCATCCGCTGCGATGACTCCTACCAAAGTAACGTGAGGAATATCGATGCCCTTCGTTAGCATTTGGGTGCCCACCAAAATATCTGCATCGCCCTGGGCAAACTGGTTCATCAGCGCCCGGTGTGATCCCTTGGTGCGGGTGGTGTCGCTGTCGTAGCGGATAAAGCGCAAATCGGGAAATAACTTGGTTAATTCTTGGGTGACGCGCTGGGTGCCGCTGCCAAAATGCTTTAGGTAAGGGGAGCCGCACGCGGGGCAATGAGTGGGATGCGATCGCGCCCAACCACAATAATGGCAACGTAAATAGGGTTCCGCTTCCGCCTGAGTATGGTGATAGGAGAGAGACACGTCACAATTGGGACATTCAAGGACGTGACCGCAACTGCGACAGGAGACAAAGGTGCTGTGGCCGCGACGATGGATAAACAAAATTCCCCGCTGTCCCGTTTCTCGCAAGTGCCCCAAGGCTTGAATCAGCGTCCGGCTAAAAATCGAGCGATGGCCCTCTAGGAATTCTCGCCGCATATCAATCAGTTGGATCGGTGGATGGGGACGATCGTGGACGCGGGTGGGGAGGGAAAGGTAGTGGGTGGGTGGGGGAGTGAGGGAGTGAGGGAGTGGGGGAGTGGGGGAGTGGAGAGTAGAAAAGTTTTGAGTTTTGAGTTTTGAGTTTTGTGTTCTATCCTCTGTTCTCTGTCCTCCGTCCTCTATCTTCTGTTCTCCATCTTCCGCCCTCCGCCCTCCGCCCTCCGCCCTCGCTCTCGTCCACGTATCCAGTGCGGGGGTGGCGCTGCCGAGGAGTAGGGGAGATTGGGTAAGTTGGCTGCGCCATCGGGCGACGGTACGGGCGTGGTAGCAGGGGGCGGGGCGGTCTTGTTTGAAGCTGCTATCGTGTTCCTCGTCAAGGATAATCAGGCCCAGGTGGGGGATGGGTAGGAAGATGGCGGAGCGGGTGCCAATGATCACGGTGGGATTGCCCTGAAGCAGTTGTCGCCAGGTGTCGTAGCGTTCGCCATCACTCAAGCCACTGTGATAGACGAGGACGCGATCGCCAAATCTTGCCACAAATCGATCGGTCAACTGGGGCGTTAAACCAATTTCGGGCACGAGGATGAGGGCCGATTTGCCTTGGGTCAGGAGGGGGGCGATCGCTTGCAAATAGACCTCGGTTTTTCCGGAACCCGTCACCCCATGTAGCAGAATTTCTTGGTGGCCTTGGGCTTGAGCCAGTGCATCCACGGCGGCTTGTTGGGCGGCAGTGAGGATTTTGGGTTGGTCGGCAACGCCGCTGCTGTCACGGTTGAGCCGCAGGACTTCCCGCTGCTGGATCAGCACTGCCCCTTTTTTCACCAGGGTATGCACCACAGAAGAACTGACCCGACAGCGTTGTAGCAATTCCGTCAGCCATAAGTCACCACCGTTGCGCTTGAGGACATCGAGCACTTCCTGTTGGCGATCGCTCACTTGCTCCGGCACCACACCCGTCAACATTACGGCCTGTTGAGTCTTGGGTTTGACGGGCACGGGAGGTTCCACATAGCTTTCCACCCAACCCCGTTGCAGCAAATCCTGTAAGCCCCGTTGTGCTCCCCGCAAGTTCCGCCGCAGATAAGTCCAGGTGTAATCCTGGGATTTAGAGGCTTGCAGTTTAGTGAGAATTTGCTGAGCGGCGGGTTGAAGAAATACCGTGGCTCCGGGGGGAATCGCGTCCGGCTTGAGCCGAATCCGACGTTGCGATCGCCCCAACAATCCCGGTGGTAAGGCTGTCCGCACCACCTGAATCAGCGGTGTACAGTAATAGTCGGCGACCCGTTGCAACAGGGACCAATATCCCGCTGGAAAAAAGCCGCGACTGACCACATCCCCGATGGGCCGAATCCCTGCTACATCCAGGTCAGCGGGAATCTGCTCCACCCAGCGAATTACCACTGCTCCCACCTGACGACTGCCAAAGGGCACACTGACAATATCTCCTGGCTCCACCCTCATATCAGCGGGAACCTGGTAGGTGTAAAGTCCTTGGGCACCGGGGCAATCCACCAATGCTTCCATCCAGCGGCTAGGATTCGGACTCGGTGGCTGATTCGATTCGCCATAGGTACCCACAGGTTCAGAGACAATTCCTCTTGGGGGATCTGGCGCACATAATTGGGGTTGGGGCTGTGAAGGTGTCTGAGACAGGGCGATCGCTCCCATAAGGCTGGCGGACTAGAACTCTACCTCCATACTATAAGTCAAATCCCCTTGGCCAAGCGTTGGGCTAAATGTTCCAGCTGTAAACTCGGAGGTTATTGAAATACGGCTACTGTCAAAGCCTTACATTGCTTCTTTCAACTGCGCAATCATGTAAATTTTAGTGTTGATATCTACAAATACCGATATTTATTGATGTGTAGTGTAATATTTTTGAAATTCTAGGGCGACTTTGTTGTCAGAATTAAATGACACTTCCACCATAGAAAAACCAACATGATGTAACAGGTTCCGAGATTTATAGTGAGAAATGATTGCCCAAGTTATCTACCATTCTCAGTTTTATATTTGTAAGAAAATTACATACTATGTAATCCTACTTGAATGGATGGTGAGAAAATCCTAAAACCATGATGAGAAAGTACAAGACTTTTCGATAGATCTACAAGTATTCTTTGTCCAATTGTGCTACTTGAGGTCGTCCAAATGTCAGACTTTCTTACAATCCAGGACTCTAGCCCCTTCACCCCCAAGCTTGGTTTGTTGGTTGATCCGTTCAGCGCTGATGGACTGAGTGGGGAACCCCTCTTGCCCTCCTCAACTCGCAATGGATTGGGGAGTAATTTGTGGGCGCGATCGCTTCCTCCATTCCCCACATCTGCCCCCACGAATAGAGAGACTCCCAATCAATTTGACCGAGATATCACAGGTTTATCGGATAACAAGACGATTGTGGGTGAAGCAGATATCACGGCAATGAGGCGTAGAAAAATTAAGGTCCGAGGCAAAAAGGAAACGGTTCGTGGGACAAATAGTGACGATATCATTGATGCTTCTAAAGGAAAGGGGAAAAACCGATTATTGGGATTAGGCGGTAACGATACGGTAATTGGAGGCAAGGGCGATCGCCTCGATGGCGGCAAAGGCAATGACACATTAGTTGCTGGGAAAAAGAGCCGTCAACTGCAATTTAAGGGCGGTGCAGGGGATGATATTTTCCAAGTCTTTAATCGTCGCGCCCCGACAAAATCCCACACTATTATGGATTTTAAGGCGGATAGCGATCGCCTCTGGTTCCGTAATGCCAATACGGTATCGGTTAACCAAAATGGTAGCAATACCGTTGTGACGATGGATGGGAAAGCGATCGCCACCCTCCGCAAAGTGAGTACCCAAACCCTGACTCAAGAGCAGTTCACCTTTGTTGGCGGCACTCCAGAAATTATCGGCATCCAACCTGGTGATGATCTCACTGGTGATCCCTCTACTGGTGATCCCTCTACTGGTGATCCCTCTACTGGCGATCCCTCTACTGGCAATCCTTCTACTGGCAATCCTTCTACTGGCAATCCTTCTACTGGCAATCCCCCCAGTGATAGTGGGATCACTACGGTGCAACTTGTTGCCACTGATGCCACTGCTTCCGAGCCATTGTTGGACGAGAATGATCCTGGAGTTTTTACTGTGGCGCGATCTGGCGGCGACCTGAGCCAGGAGGTCACGGTCAATTACACGATTGACGGTACAGCGGAAAGCAGCACTGACTACACCGAGTTGAGCGGCACCGTTACGATTCCTGCCGGACAAACGGAAGCCCAAATTATCCTTACGCCTGTGGATGATGACCTAATTGAAGGGGACGAAACCGTTAGCATCACCCTACAAGCCAGCGAAGCCTACGCTGTTGCTGCCGAAAATAGCGCCACCGCCACCATCGTGGATGCCGCTCCTCAAGTCCCCACAGAAACGGAAACTTTTGATGCACCCGTCATTGATCAGACTTCTGTTAATACCTGGGATATGACTATGACTGGGAGTGATGGCAGTAAA
>JBFRWC010000382.1:0-3375 GCA_051439365.1 Leptolyngbyaceae cyanobacterium | reverse complement strand
CCCCTGGACAAAGGCCCAAGCCCATTTGACGTAGCGAATATGAATCGGCTGATCCAAGCCCAAGACCCGTCGCATGTTCGCCCGGACTTCTTCAGAAATGGCAGGATTATTGGCAAACTCGCTCATGGGATCACCGGGAGCGAGAGCCAAAACCAGAAAAATAATCAGGCTAATAATTGCCAGGGTGGGCAAAGCGGTGAGGGTGCGGCGCAGCAAATAAGTTGGCATCGAGTTCCCTACTCCTTGCGCCAGTTCGCGATGCTCCAGGTGTTCAGATCCCAGGGGGTGGGGTTGAGTCCTTGGAGGCGATCGCTCACCCCCACCGTGGTCGCCCGATGCACCAGGGGCAAAATCACCGCATCTTCCACCAAAATATCGTTGAGTTGAATGAATAACTCGCGGCGCTGGTCGGGGTCAAGTTCCTGGGCCGCTGTGTCCCAAAGGGCATCGTACTCCGGATTGCAGTACCGCGCCGAATTGTAGCCCACCCAGTTGTTTTCCTTTTGGGGAATGTCACCGCAGGTAAAGGTTTGGAGGTAATCCAGCGGGTCCGGGTCCGTGTTGCCCGTGGTGTACATCTGGATATCGGCAGCAAACCGAGCCAAGGTATCAGGGTTGGCCGGATCACCGGAAAAGTAGATACTGGCATCAATACTTTTAAGTTCCACCGCTATGCCAATGGATTCCAGAGATTGCTTCACCACTTCCTGGGTCTTCTGGCGCAGAGGATTCACCGACGTTTGGAATACCACCTCCATTTCTACCCCGTCTTTGTCCCGAATGCCGTTGCCATTACTATCCACCCATCCGGCTTCATCCAGCAGCGTTGCAGCTTGCTCCAAATCGAGGGCGTAGCTGGTATTGGGAGACACAAACTGGCTGGGAGCCACCACCACATTTGCCGTGGCTTGTCCAGTCGCACCGTAAAGCTGGTTGGCGATCGTGTCCCGATCGATGGCCGGATTGATCGCCTGACGCACGATTGGATCGGTCAAAAACGGGTGAGGGATTTCAATACTAGAAATTTCCCCGTCTGCCGTAGCCCGGTTGGGGTCCGTTTGGTTGAGAAACATCCGCTCCATGTCTCCACCGTAGCTGGCTACCACTTGCCCCGCTCCAGTCAACTGATTCAGCACACTGGCTTCCACTTGGAGGTTGTAGCCAAAATCCGCGTCCCCGGTTTGCAGCACCGCACGAGCCGCCGAAGTCGCATCACCGCCCCCCTTTAGTTCCACCTGCTCAAACCCCAAGCTGTCCGCCTCCCGGAAATTAGGATTGGCCTCAAACAGAATGACATCCCCCGGCTTAAACTCCGTCACCCGGTATGGCCCCGTCCCCACGGGCATTAGATTGGCCGGAGCTTCCCGCACGTTCGCGCCATTGTACGCCTCATAAATATGCTTGGGCAAAATCATGCCAGCCGTCCCCATGAATACCAGAAACCAGGAGGGATTGGGCTGATTAAACACCACTTCCACAGTGGTGTCATCAAGGGCCGTGACGGAGGCGATCGCCTCATACGCCTTCGCACTGTTCGCCCCTACCTCCGGGTTGGTCAAAAACTCGTAGGTAAACACCACATCTTCGGCAGTAAAGGGTGTACCATCGGACCACTTGATGTCAGACTTCAGCTTCCAGGTAACGCGGGTGCCATCTTCGGACAATCCGCCATTCTCCAGCGTCGGTTCCTCCGCTGCCAAGAACAACACCATATTGCCATCCTCGTCATAGCTAGCCAACGGCTCCAGGGTGATGCGACTGGCTTCGATGTCCTTAGTCCCTGTAGAGAGGTGGGGATTGAGAATCGTGGGCGCTTGCCAATACAGCAACTGGAGGGTGGACGAGTCTGAAGTTGTGGAGTCAGACGATGGTGAGGAACCACAGCCTGTTAGAGATAGGAGCGTGAGGGCGATCGCGGAGATCGTGGCACAACCTCTCGCACCTCCCCAGGATAAGGGGTTCGTCAATAACCGAACTGCGTTACTCATACATCAACCTCGTTATGTTTGCGCGGGAATGGCTGGCGCTAGGGTAGTTTGCGCTGGGATCTGGTGACAAGGGCGATCGGGCCACTTGCCATCATGATTTTAGGGGATTTGGGCGTTGGGATCGTAAAGTTGGATACCGTGGGGAGATGTGGGTGGGTGTGATGGGGTGTGGGTGTGATGGAGTGTTGGGGTAGGGGCGATCGCCTCTGCCATGCTTTTAGCAAACGCAGTCAAGTCGTCTCTCACCGAACCATATCCTCACCTAATGATCCAATGGACTCCTCACCCCTAATCCGCCCCGATTCAGGACATGAGTATAAATCATCGTCGTCTTCACATCTTTGTGACCCAACAACTCTTGCACCGTGCGGATATCGTAGCCATTTTGCAATAGTATGGGTGGCAAAACTGTGGCGAAATGTGTGACATCCAACTCGCTTGGGAATTTTTGTCAACCGCACCGCTCGTTTCAGTGCCTTTTGCACTCCACTTTCATGCAAGTGAAACCGCACCACTGCATCACTGCGAGGGTCACGGCAGCGAGATGAAGCGGGAAACACAAACTGCCAAATCCATTCACGATTGGCATTTGGATATTTTTTAGCTAAAGCAAAAGGTAGTGTTGTTGCACCATATCCTTGCTCAAGATCCTGAATATGGATACGTTTTACGCTCTGAAGATGCTCCTTCAACGGCTCGATTACCATCGATGGCAGCATAGTGACCCGACTTTTACACCCCTTCGTATCCCGCACAACGATTTGCTGTTGCGGAAAGTCCAAATCCTTGATTCGTAGTTGCATTGCCTCCCGTAGCCGTAACCCACTTCCATACAGCAATTGAACAATCAAACGATGCACACCAAACATATTCTGGATAATGCTACGACATTCTTCAGGAGTTAGTACGGTGGGCAACCGACTGGGCTTTTTAGCCCGAATCGCGTTGACTCGTTCATCCAGGGGCTGTTGTAGAACGTCCCTGTATAGAAACAGTAATGCGCTAAGAGCTTGATTTTGGGTAGACGCTGCAACGTGTCGGTTGACCGCCAAATCGGTCAGAAAAGCCTCAATTTCAGGAACGCCCATCTCCTTTGGATGTCGTTTGTTGTGAAACATGATGTAACGATAGATCCACTGCACGTACGTCTGCTCAGTGCGGTAGGAGTAGTGCTTGAGGCGAATAACATCACGCACTTGGTCAAGCAATTTCTTGGGACGAGGGTGAGATGACTGCATAGAGTATTTTTGTATTAAAACCGATGAACAAATATTACACAGCCCATGTCGCCAATTGAAGGGTGGATTATACTGAATTTTTCTGCCTAATCACCCTTATGGGCGGATTAGGTGGATAAATTTCTGCCTAATCACCCTGTTTGCAGGAA
>JBFRWC010000381.1:0-3078 GCA_051439365.1 Leptolyngbyaceae cyanobacterium | reverse complement strand
GTCGAACCACCCCCTCTAACTCCCCCTTGCAAAGGGGGAGGACCGGAGTTTCCCCCCTTTGCAAGGGGGGACTAAGGGGGGTAAAGCCGAGTTTTGGACTTCAAAATGAGATGTGTGTACACCGTAGGCCTTGGGTTAGGAGACCCAACCCCTACATTGTTCCAATCCCTTGTAGGGGAGCGGTTTCCGCGCCCAATGCTCATTTTTTGTCAGCCAACCAGGTTGACCCATTAGCCACGTTCCAACAAACAACAAGAATTGCATTAAATCTGCACCATTTGTGCCATTTTCGGGTACCGTTTTCACGTGACTGTGATTGGGGTAACTCAACACAGGTGATCACCTGTGTTGTGATCACAACACGGATGATCACAACACAGGTGATCAAAGAACGTTGGTGCTGCGCGGCTGGGGCGATCGCATTACTTGTTGCCCACGATTCAGTGCCATTGCTTTGTTACAGAGTTATGGGGGCAAACTCAACGCTATGCTGAATCTGGTTTCCTTGGTCGGTATTTTTGGTCTGTGCTTTATTGCTTGGTGTTTTTCTGAAGATCGGCGTGATATCCCTTGGAAAGTGTTGAGTTGGGGGATTGGCCTACAGTTGGTGATTGGGGCGTTGGTGTTTTTGGTGCCGCCCACAAGAGATTTGGTGCTGGTCTTAAATGATGTGCTCAATGCGGTAATTGATGCCTCAGAGGCGGGAGCGCGATTTCTGTTCACGGACCTGTTTGTGCCCCAGCCCGGATCGGGACCAGGAGGTCCAATGTTAGCCGGACGCTGGATTGCACGGGCGCTGACTCCTCCTTATGTGGCCGGAGTGGGCGATCGCCTCGGCACGGCTGACCTGAATACGGGCTTTGTCTTAGCCTTCCGAGTCTTGCCCCAGGTCATCTTCTTTTCTGCCATCGTCAGCCTGCTGTACCACTTAGGCGTGATTCAGCCCATCGTTCGCGTTTTTGCCCAACTCTTCCGCCGCACCATGAACTTGAGCGGGGCCGAATCCCTCTCCGGTGCCGCCAACATTTTTGTGGGGATTGAATCAGCCCTGGCCGTCAAGCCCTTTTTGGCCGATATGACCCGCAGCGAATTGTGTGCGATTTTAGCCTCCTGTTTTGGCTCGATCGCCTCCACTGTCCTCGCCCTCTATGCCAGCTTCCTGCGCCCCGTCTTTCCTGCCATCACCGGGCACCTGATGTCCGCCTCCATTCTCACCATCCCCGCCTGCTTTGTAGTGGCCAAAATCCTGGTCCCCGAAAAGGGTACCCCTGTCACCCTGGGTGTGGTCCCCGAAGATCCAGAAACCGAGGACGATAGCGAACAGAAAAGCTGGATGGACAGTTTGATTTTGGGAGCATTGGACGGGGTGAAGCTAGCGGTGGGGATTGCCGCTGTGATTATCGCTATCCTGGGCCTGAAGGAATTGCTCAACATGATTTTCTTCAACTTAGCGGGGTTGGCCAGTAGTCCTAATTTCATCTTGAGTGCCATCGGTCAATTTTTCTCTTTTGTCAGTTTGGAAAATATCTTTGGGGCGTTGTTCTTTATCCCCACTTTGCTAACCGGGGTGTCCTTGGATGTGGGAGAAATCTGGCAGTCCTCGATTTTGATTGGCAGTCGGGTTTTAGAAACCTCGGTGCCGCCCTATTTGGCCCTAGCCCGACTGTCGGCAACGGGAGAAATTAGCCAACGAGCCATGCTGATTGTGAGTTATGTGCTGTGCGGCTTTGCCCATATTCCCTCAGTGGGAATTTTTGCGGGGGGTCTCTCGGCGCTGGTGCCCTCCCGCCGTCACGATATTAGTCAGATTGTCTGGAAGGCTTTGTTTGCAGGGACTCTAGCGACGTTGATGACGGGCTGTATCGCTGGAATTTTTGATACAGGCAATGCGTCGATTCTGGGTCTGTGATGGATGAGTAATGGGTTAATTGTGGGGGGCGATCGCTGGATAATGAGCGATCGCCATCTATCCCATTTCCCTTACTCTTCGTCAGGGGGATTGACTTGAACGAAAGTTTTGAAGAGACGAGCAGTTGCTTCGAGCGTCACTTGGGTGAACAGCGTCAGAGCAATCACAGCCAAGTCACTCGTTGTAATTAAGGAAGTTGGAGGCGAAACTGGGGGCGGTTCAATCTCGGCTGCCTTTAAAGTAGCGCTCTGGGGCTTGGGGCTTGGGCTGACTTGTATCTCTGCTTGAGGATGAAACATAGCAATTCTCCAAACACGTTAACTGAGACCAATATCGTGGTTGCAGCCCTATTTCTCCAAAGATTTTAGCGGTGGTAGGCAACGAATTTATGGTCTTATTTTGTCGGCTTCTAAACCTCGATTTTGCCTGGGGTCAGGAAACCTGCCCCCTACATTGATTTGATTATTCCTGGTAGGGGCGTGGTTCCCGCGCCCAAAGCAAGGTTTTTGCCAGTCAGCCAAAATTCTTAGAAGGGTTGCTGAATCTTAAAAATCGGGAACAGTCGTGCTTATCTTCGGGAAGTTGGGCATAATGGGTCGTATCCAGATTGTTGTGGGGTGATACCGATGGCAAAGCAGCGGCGCAATCGAGCCAAGGCCCTGACGGATGAGACCTCAAGGCGGCTGAAGGCCCAGATTCAGCAGCACGAGTTCGACCATAATGGGGCAGCCAAATACTCGCTGGAAAAGCTGGGAGAATTAACGGGACTTGACCCGGAAACCGTCGGCAAGGTGCTGGATCAGCAGGGCAATGATAAACGCATCCTGGAACGTTGCTGTGCTGCGTTTGGCATTACCCTCACCTCAGATGACTACATTCCGGCCAGTCAGGTCACACCACCAGAAATCGACCCCAGTTTTGTGGGACGGGAGGAGGCGATCGCCCACCTGCACGAACTCATCAAGCGCAATGCCAAAATCATCGTGATCCAGGCCAGGGGCGGTGTAGGCAAAACCACCTTGGCGCGACGGTTTCTGCATCCGGAATTTGATGAAGTGTTGGAGTTTCCCAGTGCCAAGGAGACCAAGGATATTGCCTCAATTGAAAGCCTGTTGGAAGAAAAGCTACGACAGTTGGGTGAGGAACCAGGGCGGGAATTTATCGTGTCG
>JBFRWC010000380.1:0-20181 GCA_051439365.1 Leptolyngbyaceae cyanobacterium | reverse complement strand
GGCTGAGGGACTGATTCACTTGGTTCTACTTCTATATAGATATTGGGCTGAGGAACTGATTCACTTGGGTTGTCGGAATGGGGTGGCAATCTAGTTTTGCATCATCTGAGAAGGAATGGGAATTAGCGACCCTGAAAACTAACGGGTTGTCAGCGTAGGATCAATCGGGTGGAGTAAGGATAACACACAGGCTTTAGTACTGGTCTGAATCGGAAGGGCTTCAACCCGGCACTGAATTGGAGATTTAGTGAGCGCAAGCACTTCAATTCCAACTTTGGTTTGTTGACTGAGCTGGGCTTGGGTAATGAGGGAAGTGGACGGAGCTGACTTGTTAGGAGGAATAAATCCACCCGTCCAATCGCGGGTGCAGCGTCGCCACCAAACTCGCAATTTCCATTTGGGGGGAATTCCATCGGCTATCATTTGTTGCTGAGCTTTTTGTTCCTGTTTTCGCAAGGCCGGATGCCACAACACTAGAGCGGCGGAGTCGCTACTGTGGCTAATCATTTGCACCAGGGTTGCCATCAGGGAGGTTTGATAACGTTTGGAGAGCGATCGCCCTCCTCGCAACGACAACCCCTCCGCTTGCAGATCAGCGACAAATTGCGATCGCGGCATCAACAACTCTGCTGCCCCCTGATCACACAATCGCTCTTTTTCGGCATGACTCCAGCGATGGAGTTCTCCCGCTTGCTCAATGGCATCAAACAACAGTTCCATCAACTCGTGTCCCTCAGTAAATCGCCGCCGAGCAAGCCCATCATCCTCCTTCACCAAAATCAAACCGCGATCGCCATCCACCAAAATCCCCTGTTGATCCTCCAACGGCGCTCGTACAGGTTCCCTCATGCCAAAGTGTCGGTAGATGGCTAACAAATGAATTGGCGGCTCATCTGTTACCCTCGCCTCTGATCGCAAAAACTGGGGATAACGCAACACCCCAGCCCGATCCGTCGGTACCCCATACCGTTCAATAAATTGTCGCCCTGGATGGCAATACTCAGCAGACTGCGATCGCAAATTCATAGTTCCCCCATTACCCCAAAATAAAGAACAAAGAACGAGGAGTGAGAAGTATCCCCATCACTCCATCACCCTTACACCCCCGCCGTCATCTTAATCACGTTGTACAACAATTCCCATTTCTCAGCGGTGGTGGGCTGCTGTCCCCGGTATTTCAACCGTGCCAACATTTGCACGTCATCGGGGGGCAGATTGGCCGTAGCTGCAAACTCTGCCAGACTGTCGGGAATCGCCCCTGACTCTAGTGTTCCCTCCTGTTCCAACTTTATGCCCAAGGCTGAGGCCAACCGCTGGCGGACTTGCCAAGACAAGTTAGTAGCCTGCCCCCGCTCAATCTCTGATAGATAATTGCGGGAAATTCCTACCTGCTTGGCTAGGGCTTGCTGACTGAGTTTCTCTTGACGGCGGCGATCGCGCACCTGTTGAGCAAATTCATCCGGTTCCATTTTCTTCCTCCTGCCTGATTACGGCTCACGCTGCTATTCATTAGCTTGCACACTGTAACTTGCACACTGTAGCTTGCACACTCTAGATGGCGTACACAGTCTATAAATTACACTTTTTGCCATCTGTAGTTTGCATTTTATGCCAAAAGGCCCTACTATGATTATAGATGACTTGCACATTATAGATGGCAAAAAACGACTATCCTAGTAGGAAGATTTAATCATGGTTCAAGCAGAGACCGCTGGTAAGGCTAAGATTTTGGCAGATTTTCAGCAATTGTTGAGCGATCGCGATCGCACTGAATCCCGTGTCACCACCAGAGAAGAGGAAGCCAAACAGGAACAGAATCAGCAGATTTTAGCCACGGTTTCCCAGTACACCACAGACCGGATTGTGCGGGGACTGACAGATTTACAGTTAGAGTTTGGCGGGACCATCACTAGTTTATCTGATCGCCTCTCTATGGAAACGACCAAGTTGAACGAACTGCGGCAGGCGATCGCCATTGAAACCCAAAATTTGCAGGACTTGCGCCAAACGCGAATTGTGGCTGATGCACTTTATATTCTCAACCAAGAGCATCAAGAAAAGTTGCGCTTACTGGATGAGCGAGTCACTCGCGAGCAGGACAGTTTGGAGCGAGAGATGACGACCACTCGCAAAGCTTGGCAGCAGGAATTGGATGAATTTAACACCACGGTGGCTGAACAGGAGACCATGCTCGAGCAGGCGCGGCAGCGGCAAGAAGCGGATTACGACTACGAGACGGGGCGATCGCGCACCATTGCCGACGATGAGTACGAAGCGGCACAACGACAGGCTGAACGGGAGATACAGACGACAACTGAGGCCAAAGAGAAAGATTGGGCTGAACGGGAAGCAGTTTTGGTTGCGAATCAAGCAGACCTGGCTGAGTATCGTCAAAAGGTGGAGACATTCCCAGCAGAATTAGATGAGGCAATTAAGCAAGCCCGTGAAGAAGGGATTCGAGACGCGCACCAGGACAGCAAAGTGAAAGCGGATTTGTTAGCGAAAGAATGGGAGGGCGTGAAACAGGGATATGACCTACAAATCCAAGCGCTCAACGCCAAAATCCAGCAGCAAACGGAGCAGATTAGCGAAATTTCCACCCAACTCCAAGGGGCTTTGCGTCAAGCGCAAGAATTAGCGATGCGAGCTTTTGAAAGCTCTTCCAATCGGATGACCACGACTCAGGCCAATAGCTGATCTCAGTTGAAAATGACCCATTTGTGGTGCGTTACGCTGGCGCTTTTCTGGTATGCCCTTTGGGCTATACAGCACCCTACAGCTACTAATCATGTAAGTAAAAAGTAATTAAAGAGCAAGACCAATGACAATAAAACGACCCAGCCAACGTAGCACCAAATCTGAAATTCTGTCCGCTTTTGATGAGTTGCTTAGTCAGAAAAAAGACCTAGAACGTCAACTCAAGTCTACTAAAAAAGTAGCAACTGTAGTGCCTGAGCAAGCTGAACGCAATGGTCATGCTCCTGTGGTGATGGTTGAGGCTCCCATAAAATCAAGTTTGCTTAATTCCCAAAGTATTGAGCTGATTGTTGATGGCTTGAACCAGCTACAATTGGGCTTTGGCGGAGCGGTCAGCGATCTGTCGGAAAAGCTAGTGCAGGAAGTGACTCAGCTAGAGCGGCTTCAAGCGACGGTTACGGAAGAAGCAGAACAACTCACGAGCCTCCACAATCTGGAGTTTGCTGACACGAGCTTGGATGAGCTACTGGAACAGTATGAGGAAAGCGCGAAAACCTTGCATACGGAGCTGGCAGAACGGCAGGAAACGGTTGATCAAGAGATGACCCAATCCCGAAAAGCCTGGACGAAGGAGCAAGAGGAATATTACCGTGCAGCGGAAGAACGGAATGAAAATCAGGTGAAAACGCAACAGCGGGATACAGAAGAGTATAACTATAGCCTGATCCGCGATCGCAAACTTAGTGATGAAACCTACGAACAACAGCGGCAAGGTCTTTACCAAGAGTTGAAAGAATTACGAGAAACACAGGAAAAAGAGTGGGGTCAACGGGAAAAGGCGATCGCCGAACAAGAAACTGAGTTTGTGGAACTGAAAGCAAAAGTCGAGGCGCAGCCAGAGGAGCGAAAAGCCGCCATCAAACGAGCAAAAGAAGAAGGCAAAGGCATCGCTAACGCTCAAGCCAAAGTTAAAGCCGATCTCGCGGCCAAGGAAGTCCAAGGTCAAACTCGCGCCTACGACCTGCAAATCCAGAGTCTCCAGGAAAATATTCAAACTCAAGATGCTCGTCTCCAAACTCTCTCCAAGCAGTTGGATGCGGCCTTGAAACAGGTGCAGGATCTGGCAGTGAAAGCGATCGAAGGAGCCTCGAATGCCAGTTCCTTCCAGGCAGTGAAGGAAATCGCCATCGAACAGGCGAAGACTCAGAATAAGAATAAGTAAGGGAGTGGGGGAGTGGGGGAGTGGGGGAGTGGGGGAGTGAGGGAGTGGGGGAGTGGGGGAGTAAGGAAGTGGCTAGCTGTTCAAACATCCCATCACCCCATCACCCCATCACCCCATCACTCCCTCACTCCATCACCCCATCACCCCATCACCCCATCACCCAAACACCTATTTCAAGGAAAAACAATGAAATTATCTAAAGTGAACTTGTCCGATTTGGTTGCGATCGCCCATGATGAAGATTTCCAGTTGGGTCTGCTGCTGGATCGAGGTGATGATCTTGAATATGTGGAAATTCCTGCTCCAGTGGAAGCCTATGATGGGTTGCAAACGCTGGATGAAGCCATTGGGGCCGAACGTCCTAGGCTGCCGAGCGCGGCTCCGCCTGCATCTTTACCTGCCACCAACCCGCCAATTCCCCGCCAACCTGTGAAATCAACGATGGCTCGATCCCTGGGATACGATCGCGATCGCGCTCTGCTTCAGGTGGAGTTTCAGAGTGGGGCGGTGTATCAGTATGAAGGAGTAGATGAAGAGACTTGGGATGAATTCAGAACCTCAGACTCTACTGGCACATTTTTTAATCAAGCTATTAAGGGGAACTATCATTTTCAGCGAGTACAGCCTCCATCAACCGCTTGCTAATGAGGAACGAGGAAGTTATCTCATCGAATTTAGAGATATTTGGGAAATTGGTGTGCCTGACGAACTGGTTGTCTATGAATACTTGCCTGAGTATGAATACTTGCCTGAGATAGATAGTCCTAGGGCTCCGGGGGTGACGGAATTCTCCTGTGATAATGTGGGTGGTGGCATAAACCCAGACTTGTGATTGCAGGGTCATCTAGGAGCGATCGCTCTCTCTCAGGCAACTGCAATCTTGATTTTTTGTGTATGTTTGCGACTAAGCCTTGACATCAGCCACTATTCGCTTGTGATGAGGGCATGATAAGGCTAGGAGTGGAGGTTTGCCCAGTTTTGTCATCGACTCCTTTTGCCGCCCTCTATCCCTAGTGAGTCAGCCATGACTAGTCATCGCCTGTCAGTTCTAACCCTCTTGAAACAGGGAAATCAGTACACTCTGCAAGGGTTTCCGGTTCTGAGCCTGCCGGATCAAAGTCGGGAAACGAAATACTTTAGCCTGAACCCATTCCTGCCCAATGCCACGAACCGTTGTCCCCTCGGTTGTGCCTATTGCGTTTGTCACCAAGATCAGAACTGGCACCACCATCCTGAAGCGTTTCATGAGGCGATCGCTCCTTCTAATTTGCTAGACCAACTCCTTGATCACATTCTGGCGACTCCCCAGGGTGTACTGGGCTGGCCCATTTCACTGTGTGATTATTCCGATCCGTTTATTCCCGCTCATCAGGAACGGGTACTCACAGTTCTCAAGGCGATGACGACCCGCAAGATGAACAACATGGTTTACATCACCACCAAAGTTCATCCCGGTCTTCAGTTTTTGCAACAGATCAAAACGATTGTGGAGGCATTCCCCCTTCTCCGCGTGACGATTTTTGTCAGTTTGTCGCCGCTGAAACCGGGATATGAAAATGCCTCAATTGCAGGTCGAGTCCAATTGCTCAAAGATTTAGTGGCTCTCGACATTCCCTGTTGTTGGTATTTGCGGCCTTTGGTGGCAGATTGGTTTGATGAAGCGCTCATGGTGTTTTTGGCACGGCAACTGATCCCCCATGTGGCTCATCATGTCGTTTTATCTGGAGTGGTTCTGTCAGTGGAAATTGAAGCAATCTTGCGATCTCGAGGGTTGGTGGTTCCCGTGTGGGAACACAGTCAGGCTGGACAAAAACAGTTGTTATTGCCCACCTTTGAGGCCAAGTTGCGATCGCTGCTGCGTACCGTGGCCGCAGACTGTGGCATTGATTTGGGTCAAGTTATGGGGCATCGCCTCTGTGGCACCAATGGGAACTATGCCTATGGTTGTTTGCTGTGTGGCAAACAGGATCGCTATTGTCAATTATTTCAACGGCAGCACTATGGGGAAGTCGTGGTTGCTGAAGGTGAGTGTTCCCCAAATATTGCTCCAAATACCCCTATCCCTCATGCTAGTCACTACAACGATGAAACGCTACGGGATCGTTTGGCTGAATAGGGTAAATGCTGCCCATTTTGAGGGATGGGAATGTTGGTGACGAGTAGCAATCATGGCGTTGCGGAGGGCGATCGCCACGGTTTTCCCCTGTTGCAGTTGTTGATAAAACTCGGTCATCAACGCGGCGGTGGAATCGTCATCTACGGCCCAAAGGGAGACGACCACGTGATTCACTCCAGCAGTGAGGAAGGAGCGAGATAAGCCAACGACACCATCGCCCGTAATGTTACCTAGTCCCGTGTCGCAGGCACTCAGGACGACCAGTTGGGCACTGAGGGGTAAGGCTGCAATGTCCGCTGCGGTCAAGAACCCGTCGTCCGCTGGGGTGGGAGTCAGGGCTAAGGCTCCGGGGATATCGGTACCGAAGTCATCCAGCAAGCCGTGGGTGGCAAAGTGGGCGATCGCCACGGTTTCCAATTCTGCCAACACCGCTGCTTTAGTCGCCCGATCGCCAATCAGTGAGGGGGTGGAGAGGGTGGAGGCGATCGCCAAGGCTTCTCGTTCGGCTCCCGGTAAGGGACTGAGAACCGTCCCAGTTGCTGGGTCCATTGGCATAGTGGGATTACCCACGATTAAAGCTGAGGCATCCTCTAGGGAGGACAGATAATTTGTGGTATCGTTTCTGTTGCTTAATAAGCTGATGGCCGGGGCAAACAATAGAGCATGGTGATCAATCAACTCTAGACTGTGCGATGAATCAGTCTCCGGCAATGCTGCAAAAGGAACCAAAAACAATTCTCCTTGGGGAATAATGATGACTGGACTATCGGAGTTAGGAGGTAACAGGGGTGCGATCGGTTCAACCAGTAGTTGATATAAGTCATGTAAGGGTTTTGGTTGGGGTGGCAGGTTGCCAGTCGCTTCCAGCGCAATGCCCCGACCGGGAACCCCCAACGCCATCCGATTGGCCGCAATTTGTGCCCCCAAGTCTTGGTTGTTCAGGGGTTCTGCATGAAAGTGAATGGCTCCCGTGGGCTGCACAACCCAACTGTACACCGCATCACCCACTAGGGAATATTCTACCAGGGTCGCGTCTTGGGTTTGGGCAAGGTGACGGATTTGCGCCACTGTGGGCGGGGTGGTGAGATGATGAAAGGATGACTCAGGGGTCAGCGATCGCCCCCGCAGGGATAACCGATGAGCTAACAATTCTGCAAAGGCTCGTCCCCGCCCCCGTTCGGAAATCTCTAGGGCAGTTTCCGGCTTGTCCGCTGCCACCATCGCTTTTTGTAGGAGCCTGTACGTCTCTGCCTGAATATCTGTGATGGAGATTTTATCCTGATCGGTCAACCCTGGTCGCAATGATTCCCACAGCGTCACCACTGATGACAAGGCCGCGATCGCTTCTTCTAGCTGTTGCGTTTCCAGTAACAACTTGCCGATGGCGTTGAGACTATTGCCTTCCTCCGCTGGTTGATCGAGGTCGCGCCACAGGGCTTGAGCTTGCTGATATCGCTGGAGGGCGATCGCCGTCTCTCCCGATTGGGCCGCTAAGTTTCCCAAGTTCTGTAAACTTTGGGCGAAACCGGGCCGATCTGCTTCAGCTTCCGTCAAAGTCTGGGCTTTTTCCAGATAAACTCGGGCCTTTTCCAGATTGCCCAATTCCAGATAAGCTTGACCGACCCGATTGAGGGCGATCGCTTCTCCTTGCCGATCCTGCCCCCGCCGATACTGGGCCAAACTTTGCTTAGCAAACTCCAGAGATTTGACGTGATCGCCAACTTTACTGTAAGCCAATGCCAAATGACTGAGAATGATCCCAGCTCGTGGTTCCGGTCGTAACCAACTGCGATCGCCCTGCTCCAAGGACTGATAAAGCGCCCAAGCTTGTTCCAAATGGGTGATCGCTGACTCAAACTGACCGATACGAATATGCGTAATCCCCAAATTTGTCAGGGTTTCACTCTCCCCTTGGCGATCGCCCACGGCTTGCCGAATTGCAGCACTTTGCTGATACCTGTCAAAGGCATTGGCATATTGTCCCAGCGCATCATAGGCATTGCCAATGCGGTCGAGGGCATCACTTTGGCGGAGGCGATCGCCATTCGCCTCATACACTTGTAGGGTATCTTGAAAGGTTGCCAAGGCTGCAATAAATTTCCCCTGCTCTAACTGGCGATTGCCTAACTGGTACAACTCAGCAGCAGCATCGGAAAATAAACAGACAGTGGCGGGAACAATAGGACAGATTTTCTGTTCTAGAGGGTTGTCTTGTAAATTGAATGTTACTAGACTTTCAAGGGAGGATAAATCATCAATGCTGGTGACTTGATTGCGGCTAAGATCCAATTCAACTAAGTCTGTTAGAGTACTAAGAGGTTCAATTTTTTCCAGGCGGTTATTACCCAAATCTAGGTGGGTCAGTTGGGTGAGCGATCGCAATCTTTCCACACTAGAGATGCGATTATTTGCCACATAAATCTGTTCTAATTGATCTAGATTTTCAAGGGGTTTTAGAGAGCGTATCTGATTAGAGTTCGCATATAGAATTGTCAGAGATTCTAGGGATGCAATCGGATTTAAGCTTTCAATTTGATTATCGTCCAAGTAAAGGGTCTGGAGATTTTGGAGGGAAGAGATTGGGGTTAAGTGAGTAATTTGATTATCCAGTAAATATAATTCTTGCAATTGGGTGAGCGTTGCTAGCGGTTGTAAATCACTGATTTGGTTTTGGCCCAGGCGCAGAGATTCGAGTTGGGTAAATGTAGAGAGCGGAGATAGATCGACAAGTTGGCGATCGCTCAAATTTAGTCGGGTTCGTTGGGATAAATCCTCGTATGCAACTTGGCAGTCTTCTGTATCTGCTACAGCTAGCAATACTTGAATGGTGTGGTTAGTGTTTGCCGATAGCTGATTGGACTGCTCACATTGAGTTAGGAAATCTAGTTCAGATATTTGATTAGACTTTTGTAGGAGTTGATTAAAACTAGCTGAAGACCCGAAGAGTATGGCGAGAGCGATCGCCCCTCTAAGTTTTTGCCAACCTGAACTCCAGTCTAAACTCCAGGCTAAATCTTGATCAAAAATGATCACGGTTGGCACCTCCCAATCACTGAGTTAGGCAACGTCGCCCTGCATACATTCACCTGCCCAAAACTAACGTCATCTGCGATCGCCCCCACTAAGTTCGCATCACTCAAGTCCGCCCCAGTCCACAGCACTGAGGTCAAGTCCGCCCCTCGCAGATCCGCGTTGCTCAAGTCAGCATATTCTAAATTTGCCCCGACTAAGTCCGCATTTTGTAAATTTGCCCCTGATAAGTCGGCTCCTTCTAAATACACTCCAATCAAATCACTACCTGTAAAATCGAGTCCAGATAAATCACAATTTCGACAGCGGTTCTCTAGGGTGAGTTTGCGGATATTCACAGATTGTTCGATCAGGCGGCGATCGCCCTCAGCTACAGGGTTATTATCAATATCCAAGTCAACCAGTTGCTCTAACTCTAAAAGTGGTTTGAGATTCGTTACTTGATTAGAATCAAGATGAAGCTGGGTCAATTGACTGAGATTTCTTAGATCCATGACAGACTCAATTTGATTTCGATTCAAAATCAAGTGTTTCAAAATGAATAAATTCGAGAGCGGTGTAAGATGCTTAATTTGATTACCCGATAAATCTAGATAGGTGAGTTGAGCTAGATATCGGAGCGGTATTAACTCTTCAATCTCTTGGTTATGACTCAGTTCGAGGTGGGTTAACTGAGTTAAGTGAGCTAATGGGGCTAAATCTCTAATTTGATTATGACTGAGATATAGTTGGGCGATCGCTTCCAATCCAGCCAAAGGTGAAAGATCCGTGATCTGGTTGTAGTCCAAGGCTAGAATTTGCAGATGGGGTAATTTTTTCAAGGCAGAAATATCTTGAATCTCATTGCCTGTGAGATAAAGCTCTGTCAACTGAGGAAAGGCACTCAAGACAGTAATCTCTCGAAGTTGAGCATCGCTTAAATCTAGATAGGGCGAGTTAGAGAGAAGGCGATCGCTCTCTTCACAGTTTTCTGTTTGCGCGACTTGGAGAAGTTGATTCATCGTATGTTGCTGGACGGGGGAAAGGCGATCGCGCTGCTCACACTGTTCTTGGAAAGATGGGGCACTAACCCCTTGGGCAAAAGCAGGAAGGTCTAGTGAAAATAGGAATAAAGAAAAGGAAAGGGTGATGCGCGATCGCCATTGCCAATCTTTCCATCCATTCAAGCGTTGAGAATGTGTCATTCCGGTCCACTGATGCCGATTACAACGATGGCGATCGCTCCATCTTCCCGCAAGAAAAGCATAGTCCCTAATCACCTGAACCTTATACAAATATTAAGATTTCTTGGTATTTACTGGGAAAAATCCTCGAAAATTTACGGAGTGTTGAGCATTACGGATGTATCCCCATTTCAGTTGAGATAATACAGCAAAGTGATTTGCTGCTACCCCCTACTCATCAGTTAACATGCCTCTAGTCAACCCTTCGACTTACCCCCAGTTCAGGACATTCCAGCGATGTGGCTGGACCCTGGCCATGACGCTGGCTCTCACCCTGCTCTCCCTCGGAGAGAACTGTCCTAGTCGTGCTGCCACACCTGAACAAATCAATGTGAACGATGTTCTCGGTAATAGTAGCGAGCTGCGGATTCGCCGCAGTGGTCGGGGAGAATCGTTGCAAATCGGGTCATTGTTGCAGCGGATTCAGGATGCCCTAGTTACGGTGCCACCCAATAATGCGCGGGCGTTGCTCCGGTTTCTTGATGCCGATGGCACGGATTTGAATCTGTACATACAGACCAATCCCCATGACGCAGCGGCGATCTACTATTTTCCCTGCCAGATCGAAGGCGGCGATGAACTGATTGGCTGGGGGCTAGCGGATGATACGGCGCGGGGGTGTGAGAATGGCATGCGAATTAGTCGAGGTCAACGCAATCGGATTCAAGCAGAACAGTTTTTACAATCACCGCTAGTCGCTCAAACTCTAAAACTGCTGACCCCGAATTTTGTGGCTCAAGGTCCAGTGCGTCCGGTGTTCTACTGTAGTACGGCAGCAACTGACGGGGCGATCGCGTTTGCCACTGTGTCGTCGGGCAATCCCTGCACGAAGGCGCTGCAACAATGTCAGGAGTCCGGTGGCACGGATTGTGCGGTGGTGACGATGGGGTCGTGGTGGACGAGTGAGGAACGCCTCTACGCTAGCCTGGATTGTGGTGAAGAGGTACGACTGGAAGCATTACCGCCGCCTGAGATTTTTTCCAGCGATCCGACGAATGATCTGGAATCTGAATCAGCAGTTGATAGCTCAACCGTGGACATTCCTGCTTTGCCTTTTGATACTTGGATGGTGGGAACAGGGCAAACCCTGGCCGACCAAATTGAAGGGGCGATCGCCCAACCTCCGGCCCAATTTTGTGGGGTCCAGGTTTACCGATCCGATGATTTTGTGATCATGCCGGCTGCTGATGAGGCGGTACTGGGTCTGGGGGATGATGAAACTCTGGTGCATGTGAAGGATACGCCGGAGGGATTGCAAGTGGATGTGCTGAAGGGGGCAATTAATGTGCGATCGCCCTATAACCAAGACCGCGATCGCCAACTGATTGTGGCCGGACAGCGCTATGACCAAGTCAGCACAGGCAACACCATCACCACGTTCGACAAAGATACCGCCCTGATTTCGGTCAATATGGAAGTGTTGTGTACCTTCGCCTCCACCCCCAGCAATAACCTGGAGGTATCTGCCTGTGCGGAGCAAAATTTGCTGATTCCCCCCAATTCTGATGGTTCACTATCTTATGCTTTTTGCGATCGCGAACAAGCTAGTGGGGGGCAGGCTGGGGATCAGCGCACGGTGCAGATGAGTACCCAGTCAGGGGAAATTCGGCTGGAGTACGAAGCCTTTGACGTGCCCGATCGCTTCCAGATTTTTTATGAAGGCCGGGAAATTCTAGATACTGGCCCCGTATCATACAGTGATACCCTCATCGTTCCGTTTTCGGGTCGTTCTGGCCGCGCCAGTGTGGTAGTGACGGGGAATCCCAACATCCCTACAACTGAGTGGAATTACACGCTTTACTGCCCCTAATTGTTATCCTCTTTTTCGCACTCCTTTTCACACCTTTTGTCGCACTGTGATTCCTATCGCCCACTTAGCTTATCCTCCGAAATCATGAAACCGATCCAACGTTTTTGTCTGGTCAGTCTGATGGCCCTACTGCTAACTGTCTTTACTGGAACTCAGCCAAGGCTGTTCAACGCGATCGCCCGGTCCCATCCCCCCATTCATGTTGCCCAAAGCCTCAACGACCTCACACCCATTTTGCAACGACTTCCGCCATCAGTGCGCGATCGCCTTACTACCTTCATTTCTGGGGACGAACGCTATCGCCAAGGCGATGCCGAAGGAGCCGCCACCTTTTACCGTCAAGTGAAACCGGATTTTGGAACCAGTGCCGCTCAAATTGTCGAGCCGATCTATGAAGCTGATGCCCTCAGTCCAGAAGGTCTAGCCGCTTGGGAGCAGGCCCAACTTGCCATTGAGGAAGATGAGGAAGCAGCAGCGATTCAAGCGTTGCAGACTGTGGTGGAAGCGGAACCGGGCTTTATTCCAGCCCCGGTACAGTTGGCCGAAGTGCTGATGGATGAGAAGGAAGAGGAAGCGGCGATCGCTGTCTTGGAACAAGCGGCAACTCTCCACCCCTACTCCGCCGAAATTATCATGGCCCAAGTGGAAACCCTAGCCGACGAGAAGGAGTATTTGGAAGCCTCCATTGCTGCCCGTGAATTTGCCTTGATCAACCTGGATCATCCCCAGGCTCCAGAATTTCAAGCCTTAGCCGACGAATATTTTGGCAAATTTTCCAGACGACAGCGGCGGCGTTCTGTTTTTGGGGCGGCCATCAATTTGGGGGCGGGGGTGCTGACGGGCGATCGCGTGCCCTGGGAATCTTGGAGTTCGGCAGTGGAAACAGCGGAATTGGTGGAGATGATGCTAGCCAGCGAGTCCGAATTTGGGGCGAGTTTGGCAGCGGAATATCGGCAACAACTGCCCTTGGTGGAAGACCCAGATGTGGTGGATTACGTCACCCAGCTAGGGATGGAAATGGCCCAGCTCATGGGCCGGGATTTTGACTATGAATTCTACGTGGTACGGGATAGCGTCATGAATGCGTTTGCGTTACCGGGAGGCAAAATCTTTGTCAACAGCGGCCTGATTTTGGGGACCAACTCCCAGGCAGAACTAGCAGGAGTGCTGGCCCACGAAGCGGCTCACTCAGTCTTATCTCACGGGATTCAGAGCTTTTTCCGAGACGACATGCTGAGTCAATTGGCTGACGAGGTGCCCTTGGGTGAATTTGCCACCGGATTGCTGAGCTTGCAGTACAGTCGAAACCAAGAGCGTCAGGCCGACATTCTGGGCACCCGTGTGCTAGCCACCGCCGGTTATGCCGCCGATGGCTTACGTAACTTTATGGCCACTCTCGTCGCCAGTACGGACTCGTCTCCCCCAGAATATCTGTCTACCCATCCCGCCTCAGCCTCACGGGTGGAGTATCTAGAAGAACTCATTCAGCGCAATGGCTACAACCGCTATGCTTTGGAAGGGGTGGATCAACACTTGGCCATTCACGCCAAACTGATCTGAAAGCGGTCCACAGGCACGGGAGCGATCGCTCATCCCAGCAGTTGAGGGAATTCGATTTGACCGATTGCCTCTTTGTTCGTCACAATCTTAAATAGTACAGTTTATGAGTGCCAGTGTGCCAATCAAGCGGATGATAGAAGGCCAGAAGTTGCCCCCACCATCTCCCATCTGTGTCGAACCATCAAAATTGGGATTGCCCGTCACTCAAGATAGCCAGTGGTGATGGATAGAGGAGTGAGCCAGCCAAGGGAAGTCGTCATGAATGATGTGTATGTCAATGATGGATACGAGCAAGAGATTAAAACGATTTTAAAATTCGCTGAGCATCTAATCTTTCAACAAACGAATATTTACTGTAGTGAATTGCAGCAAAATCTACTGCTGTCGGTCTTAGATGGTGAACGAAAAAACTACGATCAAATTGCGGCAGAATGTGGCTATTCTGTCACCTATATTCGTCAAGATGTAGCCCCCAAGCTGTGGAATATTCTGTCCCAAGCCTTGGATAAGAAAATTACCAAAGCCAATATTCGCCCTAATTTGGAAAAAGCGATCGCCCAGCAACAGTTCGTCCCCCCCGTCCAGTCTGACTCTAGTGCTCATTCCCCCCCTGCCCCCAGTCAAGACATTCATGGTGTGCCTCCAGCCCTAGTGAATGAGGCGATCGCGCTCGAACCATCTCTGACCCCAACCCCTGCCATCCCATCGGACACCCCAGAGCTTCCCTCCCCCAGCGCATCCCCTTCAGACCTTCCCTCGCCAGACGTATCCATCAAAGGCAATATTCTCCTAGTCGATGACCAGCCCCGCAATCTCCGATTGTTAGCGGATTTATTGGAAGAGCAGGGCTATGAGGTCCAAGAGGCGATTAATGGCCCGGTGGCGCTGCAAGTGATCTCTGTGATCACCCCTGACCTGATCTTGCTGGATATCAACATGCCGAACATGGACGGCTACTCAGTTTGCCAACAGCTTAAAGCCAATGCCAAAACTAAAGACATCCCCGTCATTTTTATCAGCGCGGTGGATGAGGCGTGGGATAAGGTTAGGGCCTTTTCGGTGGGGGGAGTGGACTATATCACCAAACCATTCAAAGTAGTGGAGGTGCTAGCGCGGGTCAAAAATCAACTCGCCATTCAAACGCTCCAGCAAGAACTCAAAGCGAGAAATGCCCAACTGCAACAGGCCATCCATGAGTTGCAGAGTTTGGCAGTGATTGATCATGTCACCCAAGTGGCCAGTCGCTATCGCTTTGATCAATATTTGCAAGCAGAGTGGCATCAGGCCATGCAAGATGAAACCCCCTTGTGCCTAATGCTGTGTCATTTGGACGACTTTGATGCTTACTTGCAATCCCAAGGTTATCAAGCCGGCGATCGCTGTCTCTATCAGGTGGCCCAAGGAATCAAACGAGTAGTGCAACGTCCGGCAGATTTGGTCTGTCGCTATGGGGGAGATATTTTTGCCGTTATTTTGCCGAACCTAGAGGTTGACACCGCCGAGGCGATCGCCCAGAATCTCCTCGGCCAGATTGAATCCTTGTCCGTTTGTCAAAATCCCAGCGCCAATCCCACGTCCTTCACCACCAGCATTGGGCTAGCGGCCCTAGTTTCCAGCCCCGGTTTAGGGCTAGAAACCCTAATGGAGCAGTGTGATCTGGCTTTGCAGACTGCAAAAGCCGAAGGCGGCAACACCGTGGTCGTTGCCAGGAGTCCTCAAAACGCCAGCTAGCGTAAGAGATTTAGTCCAGAAATCTCGAACGTCGATAGAGTCTTGAAATGCCCTCCGAATAAACATCCCACCTACACGCCATCACCCCACCATCCCACTACCCGATTCAATTATTAATGTCATCTTAAGACGATTGGCTAGTCCTGTTTCAGGCGATGTCGTACACTAAGGTCTGGCTCTAGCCCAAACCGGAAGCATTGCTTAGGTGATTTCCGAGAAAAAATATACCGCTGTAGGGTGCTGTTAGCGCCAGCGTAACGCACCGCAGGTTGGCAATTTTTTTACCAGAAATGGCCTTAGCTGGCATCACCAGTCAGTGATGATTCCGTGGGTGTGCCCAATCTGTACTTGGCCGTTGTTAACAAGGAGTAGCTATGACCCGCGCCATCATGGAAACCGAAAAAGGTACCATCAATATTGATTTCTTCGACAATGACGCGCCCAATACTGTCAAAAACTTCGTTGATTTGGCGAACAAGGGTTTTTATGATGGTCTCACGTTTCACCGAGTCATTGATAACTTTGTGATTCAGGGGGGTTGTCCGCAAGGCACAGGTACCGGTGGTCCAGGGTATACCATCAAATGTGAAATTAACCCCAATAAGCATGAAGCTGGAAGCTTATCTATGGCCCATGCTGGCAAGGATACAGGCGGCAGTCAGTTCTTCATTTGTCACTCGCCCCAGCCCCACCTTGATGGGGTTCATACCGTGTTTGGTAAGACTAATGATATGGATGTAGTGAATGCCATTAAGGCCGGGGACAAGATGGTTTCGGTCAAAATTGAGGCATAATAAATCACTTGTTGTCAGCTTGAGAGACAGGAGCGATCGCATGGCAGAGTGGCAGGTTGTGGCGGGGGGCGTGACCGCTCCCAAAGGCTATCGGGCAGCAGGCATTGCTGCGGGACTGAAGGCTTCCGGGGCAGCGGATTTGGCCTTAATTGTGTCGGATGTGGATGCGATCGCCTCTGGGGTATTCACCACCAGTCAGGTGAAAGCCGCCTGTGTGGATTATTGCCTCGATCGACTCGATGAAAAGAGTACGGCCCGTGCCATTCTTTGTAACTCTGGCCAAGCCAATGCCTGTACCGGAACTCAGGGCCAACAGGACGTGGCTACTAGTACCCAGGCAGTTGCCCAAGCTCTGGGTCTTGTTCCTGAATTGATATTAGCCGCTTCAACCGGGGTGATTGGGAAACCCATCAAGATGGATGAACTGCTGGCTGGGGTTCCTCAGTTAGTGGCCTCTCTCTCTCCGGACGGGGGTGATGCCGCCGCCAAAGCCATCTGCACCACTGACCTGGTATCTAAATCCATTGCCTTGGAAACGTTGGTGGACGGTCGCCCGGTGCGAATTGGCGGTATCGCCAAGGGGTCCGGCATGATCCATCCCAACATGGCCACCATGCTGGCGTTTATCACCTGTGATGCCGCGATTTCCTCCAACCTGTGGCACGACATGCTCCAGTCGGCAGTGAACCAGAGTTTTAATCAAATCACCGTCGATGGGGACACCAGCACCAACGATACGGTCATTGCTTTGGCCAATGGCGAATCCCGCACCCCAGCGATCACTCAGCCGGGAGCCGCCGCCGATCGACTGGAAGCAATGTTGACAGACGTGTGTCAGTATTTGGCGAAAGCGATCGCCCGTGATGGGGAAGGAGCCACTTGCCTACTGGAAGTACAAGTGACAGGCACCGTCACCGATCAGGATGCCCGTCAGATTGCCCGCACCGTCGCTGGGTCATCTCTAGTAAAGTCAGCAGTTTTTGGCCGCGACCCCAACTGGGGCCGCATTGCCGCTGCTGCCGGACGAGCTGGTGTGATCTTTGAAGCTGATGCCCTCGATATTACGTTGGGTTCCTTCGTGATGATGGAACAGGGGCAACCACTAGATTACGACAAAGAGGCCGCCAGCGCTTATCTGAAAGCGGCGGCAGCAGGAGAATACCTGAAAGAAGATACGGTATTCATTCAAATTCAGGTGGGAGATGGTCCCGGGACGGGTACCGCCTGGGGCTGTGACTTAAGTTACGATTACGTGAAAATCAATGCGGAATATACAACCTAGTGGTCTGCCTATCATAGCGCCGTTTTCGGATTCCCGGTTTCTTCAAGAAACCGGGAATCTAGGCCAAGCCCTACGCTGGTGCGTCTTGCTTAGATTTAAGCCGACGGAGTCCTGCACCCAGCAACCCTAGAACGGCTAAGCCAAGAGCACTAGAGGGTTCTGGTACATCAACGCTAAGTTGCGCTTCCGCAAGGCTGCCTGCCAAAACAAGACCATCATTGTCGCATTCAGCAAAGAGATGGGCCATAAATTCCCCATCAGGAAGCAAGTCTCGATCAACGCTAAAGCCAAAGGTGTAATTGCCCGTTGCGCCAAAATGACCAAAATTCAAGCCCATATCGTCCGATGCGAGGTTCCAGTCACGAACCATCGCGATATCGCCGACGCGCTCACCAGACCCAATGTTAGTGTAACCATAGGCTGATTTGTTCAATTGGCTACCGTCGTCATGGTTGAAGTAGGATGTCGTGATCTCTAAATCACCAAATCCAGCTTGTCCGCCGTAGTTGCTGACCTTATTGCGATGCCGTGCCAGATTGCTATAACCAACATTTTGGGTCATGAGGCCGATACCCGTGACATTAGAATACAAGCCTACATCAACTGTAGTATCGTTAATCTCATTAAACCGGATGGCGTACAAATTCTCATCCCCATTGGCCGCAGTGACCGAATTCATGTTCGCAAAGTTGAGGAACAGATCCCCATAGCCAATCGTGCCATTGAGAGCGCGGCGGTGGGCATATCCATCCAGAGAAAGATTGCTATTAACCGCAAAATAGACTCTATCGTCAGTTGTTCTCGTCGCTAACCCATAAAATTCAAACTTACTGTTTGCCCCAATTCTTCTACCCTCGGTTCCGTCATTAAAGGAATCGATTGAGTAGTTCCAACCGTCATACAGTGTACCGGCCCAAGCTGATTGTCCACACCCAACCATCAAGCCAGTTAGAAGTGCCACCCCAGCAACTGTAGATTTCACTAGTACGCTTTTCATGTTTTTTTCCTCCGGGTTTTCGCCGTTTACTCAAATTTGAAGTGATATTCGACACGCACCCTGATAGCTCTACTTTACCCACTACTTTTGTAATATCTCATCAGTAAATTCAAGTACAGCAAGGAGAAAATGGCTGTTCAACGCAATAAATTGACAAATAACGCTAGGATTTTATCTCATTTTCATGTAGTTTTTTATACTCTAAATTCTTGAAGAAAAACTTCTTACAGCGAAGCACTGGCTGGACAGTAGAGCAAGTCATGTATCCCATGGGTGGGGGATAATGGTGAGTCCAAGGTTCAGTGGGGTATGGTGATGTTCTTGCCCTGTTCACGGGATGTTCTGGTTTTATACTGTTGTGATGAACTCCCTCCTTTCTATGTTCTCTCTGAATTTCTATGTTCTCTCTGAATTTCTCTGATTCTGATCCCAACCCGATGTTGTCGGGATGTATCCTGCTGGATGGGGGGCGATCGCTCGATGTCTGTCGGTGGCTATGGCTATGGTTGGTGCGACGACGGCAGCGGTTTCAAGTCGCGGATCACTCCATGCTGCCGCTGCTCAAACCTGGGGATGAAGTCCTCGTAGATCGCAATGCCTATGGGATTGCGGGAACCCTCAAGCCGAGCCAACGGCCACAGCCCAATGATATTGTCGTCATCGACCATCCTCACCGTCCGGGATTTCGGATGGTGAAGCGGGTGAAGGTCATGCCTGATGGCGCGATCGCCAATCTGGAGGGAGCGATCGCCAATCTGGAGGGAGCGATCGCCAATCTGGAGGGAGCGATCGCCAATTCTGATGGCGCGATCGCCAATTCTGATGGCGCGATCGCCAATTCTGATGGCGCGATCGCCAATTCTGATGGCGCGATCGCCAATTCTGATACTGGGTATTGGGTGGAAGGGGATAATACCCTGGTCAGTATCGATAGTCGTCGTTTTGGCCCCGTGCCCCACCGTTGTCTGATGGGTAAAGTTGTCTGTATTTTTCGTGAGCGTTAAGATGATTCTTGGGAAAGAAATGACGGATCTCCGGTGCGTTACGCTGACGCTAACAGCACCCTACAGTGGTATGGGATTTCTCGAAAATGACCGAACGCTCTCAGTCAAGTGGGGGCAATTGGCCGATTAGCGATCGCCCACCAACCAGTTAACGTTAAATCCCACATTGGTATCCGACTCACCCACTAACGTCCCTAGACTATTCTGACCTGCGGCGTTGCTGGCATACAGATCCAGACTAATTCCCGTCTTGGGCACCGCGTATCGAGCGCCTGCGGCCCACACTACCCGTTCATCAATTACGGGAGTGACTTCACCCATCAGTTGCAGCCCCTTTAACACTTCATGGTTCATCCCGACTCCGACTCCAAACACCTCTTCATCAGCGAAAGCAGCAAGGCGAGGGTTAGCCAAGAGAGTGGTGCGATCGCTCACATCATAGGCAATGGGCAGATCCAGGAACAAGGTTCCAATGCGACCATCTTCATCCATGTCCCGTTGGCCAAATATCCGCGCACCCAAGGAAAAGGGATCACCTTGTTGCTGATTGAGCAGGCGTAATTGTGCCCCCACGCCTAACTTAATGTCATCTCCTGCAACGCCTTCTCTGACTAGGTCATTGTCAGCGCTAAACTGCTCCACCACACCTTCAAGTTGGAAATCTTCGTCGGGGCTGTAGGCCAAGCTGGCATGGAAGCGATCGTTGGTGCCAGCC
>JBFRWC010000379.1:0-4667 GCA_051439365.1 Leptolyngbyaceae cyanobacterium | reverse complement strand
CTGTGCGTCTTCAGAGGATCCAACAGGTGGATTGGGTGATGAGAAGGGCGATCGCTGTGCGTCTCCAGAGGATTCAATAGATTGACTGGTTGAGGAGTGGGGCGATCGCTGTGCGTCTTCAGAGGATTCAACAGGTGGATTGGGTGATGAGAAGGGCGATCGCTGTGCGTCTTCAGAGGATTCAACAGGTGGATTGGGTGATGGGAGGGGTGATTGCTGAGCATCTTCAGGGGATTCAAGAGCTAAATTGGGTGATGGAAAAGGCGATCGCTGACTGGTCTCAGTAGACGGAAGAGATTGATCGGTCGATGGGAGGGGCGATCGCTGGATTGCCTCAGCAGGTGAGGTGGATTGTTCTGTGGGATCAGAAACTGGGATTGATGGTGTAGAGGTATCCTGCCCAGATGATGCAGTGTGGGCACGAAAGAAGGGGGAGTCAGTAAAGTCGGGTTCAGAAGTTTCTGGGGAACGAGGATGTTGGAAGCGATCGCCTTCTCCCGATCGCTCTAAAAAGAAAATAGATGGATCTAGAATTTGCAGCGAGCCTGCCCCCACTGGACGCATAAACTGGAGGGAGGGGAGGCTGCGACCGGGAATAAAGTGGCTAGCAAGAGGAAGATTGCGCTCAGCATTATCAGTCGTATTGGCCATCGGTACACGAGATGGAGGCACAGAGCCAGGTTGGGGAGAAGGGCTAGGATTTGACATGGTGTTTAACTCTTGGTGCCGAATGATCCAGTCGCATCACGGCTGAGGTCTGTGACTGCGCTGCCACTCGCGGGTTTACGCTTTACGTCCAATCCTTCAAAGGCTAGGGTGAGTTCTTCGATGGCGACGGTGCTGGAATCCGCTTGCAAGGAAGGAGTTTTCCAGGAAACGGGTACGGCTCCAATCAAATTCCATGATTGCATCGTTTCGCCTGCGTGATTAAAGACGAGAATGGCAATATTGCGACGGGTCTTTTTGCCGGGACTGAGGACCATATTCAGCCAGTCCCAGAAAGTAACATCGTCGGTAATTCCCCGTTTGAGAGTGATGTCACCGAATTTAGCCTGCCGCAAAAATATCCGCTGTTGGTCGTTTACCCCACCTTCATGAGTGACGGATTCCTTTTCAATTTGGACATCTAATCCAGAACATTCGGCAAACGATGCCGCCAAGTTGCCGCCAATTTCGATATAAAACCGATTGGCGGTGACGTAATTCATCGGGTTAATTTCAGATTGTGCCATTTATTCACCTCCTCAAGGTGCCATTGCGATCGCGCTGATAGCGAATATCCTGCTGCAACATTTCATAGACGCGATCGCCCAATTGCCTTACCTGTGCGGGATCTTGCACAATCGCTTCTGCCAAGGTGTAGAGGTCGGCAGCCTCTTCTTCAGACAGGGCCGCGATGATCGCATTGGGGGTGCTATAGCTGGCCGGAGTCGGTTCGGGGAGTTGGGGGCGTTTGGCGTCGCCATGCCTTTGGCAAACGCCATGAAAGTCCTGCCGCTGTTGCTGCAACGTGGACCCGATGGACGTAGATGCTTGAATGGATGCTGATGCTTGGGATAGCGGTGGGTTCATAATCGTTCCTGCCGTGCTTTTCTGGCCCGTTCCAACAAATCCTGGACTTTTTTCTCGCGTTTGGTCCTGCGGGTAGTAGCTGAGGATTGTCGCTCACGCGCAAGATCCGCCTCTACTTTAGCCTTAATTTCATCGTAAAGGGCTTGGGTTTGGATCGTGGCACTAGGAGAAATCGAAGCCGCATGGGATGTCTGAGCGATCGCCTCCGATTCCACTTCCGAGTCATTCTCTACAATGCCCTGCCGCTGTTGCCGAATCCGCCGTGCCCGTTGCACCAAGTCTTCCAGGGCATCCAGTTTTTGCGATCGCCTTTGCAATCCATTCATCTGCTGTGCCCGGAGTTGATCCCGCAACTGTTCATAAATAGCTTGGGCATAGCCTCCTTGCTGGGCTTGGTGTAGTAAGCCCACGCCGATCATCGAAACCACAAGGGCGATCGCCACCGGAACCACCGGAGTCCAGATCCCCCACAGGAACAACTGGTAATACCCAATACCGCTGGAGAGGGCGATCGCCCCCACTCCCAGCAAAACCAGCAGCCCCGTATTGCGGACATAGCTGACCAAAATGCCCCCCACTCCCGCCCACAGTAGAATCCAGACCCACTCCTGCAACGACGAGGATGCCCGAATCAATGGCCGCTGATCCAACGCTGCACTGACAATTTGACTAGTGGCCTGAGCATGAACCACGACCCCAGCCATTTCCCGCACGCCCTCTTGCCCGGATAAATACGGAGTTGGCAAAAAATCCCCCACAATCAGAGAGGTATAGCCAACCATCACAATCCGATCTTCAATCCAGTCGGGGTTTACCGTCCCACCCATCACCTCCATTAATGACACCTGCCGTATCGCATCTTGACCGGAGCGATAATTCAACATAATTTGATAATCGAAAGCTCCAGTATTTTGGTACCCGCCATATTGTCCAGGGAAGACAGACCACAAGATGGTATTCCCCAACCGAATTTTGGGAAAGTCTGGAAATTCTACGAGTTCGGCTTCAATCCCCTCTGTTCTCAGGTAGGCGAGGGCAGACGCTAATGCCAGGGAAATAGGTTGAGCTTGGACATCGTTGCAATAATGGCGGTGTCGGCTAGGCCAATTTTCTGGAGGTGGTGCAGGCACCGACACCAAAATGGAACGCCGCACGACACCTGATGGGTCTTGGGGAAAATCGGTAAATCCGACCCGCTCATCGGGGGTTCCCGGTGCTGGGGCAATGCCCGGAAAACTGGGACCACTGAGTTGACAACCTGTGATGATGCGATCGCTCTCCACTACAATCTCCCGTAGCTGCTCCCGCCCTGCCAACTCTCCTTGAGGAATATCCCGCGCAATATCCAGCGCAATCACCCGTGGATTATAGGATTGTAGTCTCTCCAATAAATCAGCAACCGTGCCATCGTGAAGGGGATACTGATCCACGGTTTGAATATCAAATTCGTCTATGCCTACTACAAGGAAGCGATCGTCTACCCCCTCATCCGGTCGCCAACGAATAAAGCGATCGTATGCTCCCAGTTCGAGTGCCTCCAACGCCCCCAACTGCCGCAGCACAATAATGGCAACACCCAAAGCACGGCTAGGAAACGCTACATTCCCCCAAACGCGACGCAAGGGGCGTGGTTTACTTGGATTTGCGCCTGATGATCCCATACCCCTCCTGTACAACCACCTTCAAACAACGACTTCGATCACGGTACTGAGCATGGCTCAGTACATTACGCTGGCGCTAACGGCACCCTACCAGTTGGTTCTAGTTAGCTGAGCCCAAAACGACATCACCCAAGTTTAGGACTGGGAGGTGGCTGCACGGGCGCGGGGTGACGGTGGCACCATTGGCGGTCCCCCATCCTGTGAGAACAAATCCGCCTCCGTTTCAATCATGGCCTGGGATGGGGGGGCTGGCGGAGCCTCATTCGCGGCCAGTTCAGGAGTCGCAGTAGCGGCTACTTCAGCCCCCGATAAAGGCACGATTTCTAGTTCATTAATTTGACGATAAAACTTTTGGAGATAATCTAAATCACAGGTAAAAAACTCTTCCACAACACGAGGTGTAACCTCATCCAATGCGCCTAATTTAAGAATCACCCGTGATAAAATCATCACCGTGGCATAGGCCGGATTAGACTTCACCCGTGGATCCCGCAACGGCACAATTTCATCCATCGCTCGTGACAGCCGCATCACCCCATGCCGATGGATTACTCCTGCCTCATCCAAGTAGCCTTTTGGTAATGTGAATTCAAACTCAGTTTGGATCATTAGTAATTATTATTTACTACTTAATTATTTTGCGATTTTATCGGTGTTCAAGTAAAAAAATCGAGAAAAAGAAACTTTGTTAAATTAAAACTAACCAACAACTAGATACTCAAAACTAAACACTCATTTAATGCGTTGAAAAGAGTCGATCGCCAACTCTACCTCTTCAATTTCAAACTCATTCGCCCCTGCTTTCAAATCTGAAATCTTATAGCTTACAGGCCATGCTCCTTCAAAGACAAATCGGGCCTGCTCACTGGATCCTTGGTCGTAAATTACCAAGCGACCATTATAGCGTTGGCCTTTTCCAGAGGACTTTCCTCGATCGGAATACGCCCGATTATCCCCCGCCCATTCCCCTTCAGAGACACTATGAAACCAATTCCACATGGTCATGGAAATCGTCATCCCTCGACGCAAGGTAATATTTTCAGTTTTGAGATTACCCGGAATCTTCGTGCGCATCACTCGCCCTTTTTTCGCTTGGGCCTTGTGGCCCCAAGACTGGGGCGACACCTCCGCCACCTCAATCACCTGCTGGGTTTGCTTAAAACCCTGACACTCCATAAAGTACCCATCAATCGGATTTTTGCTGCCATCCAATTGGATGCCAACAAAGAAACGGGCTGAGGTTAGAATCTCAAAATTCTGAGCCATGATCTCATGAAGTTTTTCTACCTGTCACCCAGTCTAGAGACTGGGTGACGACACTGATTGACTGACAAAACTGCCTAAAACCTTGTCCCTGCCTTGGGTCAGGAGACCTGACCCCTACATTGTCCCAATCCCTTGTAGGGGAGCGGTTTCCGCGCCCAAGCCCCAATT
>JBFRWC010000378.1:0-5318 GCA_051439365.1 Leptolyngbyaceae cyanobacterium | reverse complement strand
TAGAAATCCTGTTTGCGGATCAGCCCGATGTGTTCGTCGCCGGAGATCTGCTGTGGTATCCCGTCCAAGGCGATAACACCACCCGACAAGCCCCTGATGCCCTCGTAGTATTTGGTCGGCCCAAAGGCGTTTGCCGAAGGCATGGCAAAGCCAAACGGGGTTCCTACCAACAATGGAAAGAAGAGGACATCCCGCCCCAAGTCGTGTTTGAAATTCTATCCCCCGGTAATCGCCCATCGGAAATGATGCGGAAATTTAAGTTCTACGAGCGGCATGGAGTCGAAGAATACTACATCTACGATCCCGATGACCTTGAACTCACGGGCTGGATCAGACGCAACAGCCACCTGAGTTTGGTGGCAGAGATGAACGGCTGGGTCAGTCCCCAATTACAAATTCGCTTTGTCATGGACAGGGGCAAACTGGAAATCTATCGTCCAGATGGTCGGAAATTTCTGACTCCAGTGGAATTGGAGCAACGAGCCACTGCCGCTGAAGAAAAAGCCACCGCCGCCGAAGAAAAAGCCTCTGCTGCTGAAGACCGAGCCAAAACTGCTGAGGAGCTACTGGAGAAATATCGCGATCGCTTTGGCCCCATCGAATAAAAATAACCGCCATTTATAGCGTTTGCAAGATCTCTACGAACGTTTTACTGCACACTGCTGACAGCATATAATTGTACTTGTCCATATTTCGTTAAGCCATGCAAGTTACCCTCAACTCAACCCAAGCTGCCATCCTATCAACTCTGGTAGAACAGGGGCAGTACCCATCCTTAGAGACAGCCCTAAATGCTGCATTGTTACAATTGGTGGATGAAGCGCATATTTCAGCGGTATTAGATAACCCAGGCTATACAAATTGGGTTGAACAGACCCGTAAGCAAATCCATGTTGCCCGTGAACAGATTGCTCGCGGTGAGGTTCAGCCTCTGGATGAGGTGTTGAGCGAACTACGGGCGAAAGTGCAACGGGCAAAAGACTCTACCGTATGAAGCGTTTTATCCTAGCTCGTGAAGCAACTCGTGATTTATCCGAAATTTCAGATTATTTCCTTCAACAGAGCGTTGACGCAGGCGATCGCTTCGTCGAAGCCTTCGATAAAAAGTGTCAGTACTTAGCCCGTTTCCCTTACTTGGGCCGCTCCTATGCCCACATTGACGAGGAGCTACGAGGTACTCCAGTGATGGGATACATTATTTTCTACCAAATCATTGATGATGGAATCGAGATTTTAAGGATAGTCAGTGGATATCGTGATTTAAATCAAGTATTTGAAAAATCCTAAAAACCACTGCCGCCGAAGAACGGGCTAAAACCGCTGAGGAATTGCTAGAGAAATATCGCGATCGCTTCGGGATCATCGAATAAACCCATCCCGTCTCTACTCATCCGTAAACCGAACGACAGCCAATACAAACCCCGGTAACACCGTTTCCCCGGACAACTCTGTCGGCAGATCCCGCACCTCTTTGTCTTGCCCCTGCCGATAAATTTCCACCTGTTGATCTACCGAATTCATCAACCACCCTAACCGCACCCCGCTGTTGATGTACTCCTCCATCTTGGCTTGCAGTGGAGAGAGGCGATCGCTGCGGAACTGTAGCTCAATTCAGACAGACTTTGATACCGTCATCTGTCCTGATTGCGATCGCTCCCCATCTCAGACCGTCAAACTTCGGCCCTTTATTCCTTGGTTCCCTATGGGAATACTGATGGAGACTATACTTGCAGAATATTACAAACAGAATCCTGCAAAAAACTCACTTGGAGAATACCTACGATGGGCCTGACCATTCTACGAACACTAACAGCAGCAACAGCGATCGCCCTCCCTCTAATCGCCATCAGTAGCCAACGGGCCAATGCCCAGGATTATTATGGGGCGATCGCCCGTTCCCCCAGTACCTGGGCACATGGATACTCCTACGACTACGCCAACCAGCGAGCGGCTGAAACTAGAGCACTGCGGGAATGTGAAAGTCAATCGGGGACGGGGGACTGTGAAGTGATGGTGTGGTTTCGCAATGCCTGTGGTGCGCTGGCGGAAGCCTCCAATGGGGCCGCTGGTAGTGGCTGGGGTTCGGAACGGGAGATTGCTGAAGACTATGCCATGCAAAGTTGTTACGACGTGGGTGATAGGACCTGTCGTATTACTCGCTGGGTTTGCACAACTCGATAAAATCAATCCAATCAGTCGAACCAATGGTTAGGGATTGACTAGAACATCAAGTACCAGATGGGGGCGACGGGCAATGCTCGTCGCCCTCACCTTTGGGATCTTTTTTATTGGTAGAACCTTTAGAAGGATAATGATCGCGGTTGTCCTAAAATTAAACGAGTTGCAACTGCGTTTACTTCTTTGATTATGTTTCTGAATCGACAAATACAATGGGCAATGGTCGCCATCTTGCTCATTTGTGCTTGGGCAACCCAGCCCCTGGTCACCCAGGCGGCTCCGGTCGTCAGCGGTCTTGATGGGGCACAGTTATTCTCCACTCACTGTGCGGGATGCCATCCCGGTGGTGGCAATATTGTCAGGCGGGGTAAAAGTCTGAAAATGAGGGATTTGAAACGGCAGCATGTGGATTCCGTGGAGGCGATCGCCACTCTCACCACTAATGGCAAAGGCTTAATGTCGGCCTATGGTGAGCGGCTGACCCCAGCAGAAATCGCCTCGATATCAGACTATGTATGGCAACAGGCTCAGCAAAACTGGAAACAGTAGACATCCAAAGCCCGAAAACGAGAATATGGCCAGAAATTCCTAGAATTGCTGTTTAGAATACAAAAGAAAGTCCCATTTTTTTCAATTCTGGAAGTCGGTCACACGCATCAGTGTCCTCTGGTGAGATAGACTCGTAATCTTGTTGCTAGGAGAAACTCCATCATGCCCGATCGCCAATTTGTTCCCTTGACCCGCCGCCAAATCATTCGTGGCTTGCTAGCTACTTCAGCCTTTGGCCTCACGACCAAACTGGCAGGGTGTGGCTCCCCGACCCCTAATGCGTCCACCCCTGATGGCAGTGCGAGTTCCTCTGAGGACGTGGTGGTCGGGTTTATCTATGTTGGCCCCAAAGACGATTTTGGCTACAATCAAGCCCATGCTGAAGGAGCACAGGCGATGACCCAGGTTCCTGGAATTAAGCTTGTGGAAGAGGCCAGTGTACCGGAAACGACAGCGGTGCTGGAAACCATGCGGAGCATGATTGAAATCGACGGGGCCAAGGTGCTGTTTCCCACCTCATTTGGCTATTTTGATCCTCATATTTTAGACCTAGCCAAAGAATTTCCCGATGTTCAATTTTTCCATGCGGGTGGCCTTTATCAGGCAGGGGTTCATCCTGACAATGTGGGCAGCTATTTTGGCTATATTGGTCAAGCCCAATATGTCTCTGGAGTCGTGGCTGGCCACATGAGCAAAACCGGAAAACTAGGGTTTGTGGCAGCGAAACCCATTCCTCAGGTCTTTCAAAATATCAACAGCTTCACGCTAGGGGCCAAGTCAATCAACCCAGCGGTGACCACCCAAGTGATTTTCACCGGGGATTGGGCGTTGCCGGTGAAAGAGGCCGAGGCCACCAACAGTTTGGCCGACCAAGGGATTGACGTGATTAACTGCCATGTGGATAGTCCCAAGGTAGTGATTGAAACGGCGGAACGGCGAGGGATTTACTCCGCTGGCTATCACACTAACCAAGGACCGCTTGCGCCCAATGGATTCCTCACGGGAGCCGAATGGGACTGGATTAGTATTTACACCTCTTTGGCGGAGCAATTTGTGGCGGGTAAAACCTTGATGGCTGGGAATATTGACCACATTTTACGGGGAGGATTGGCAGAGAAGTTCTGCAAGATCTCGCCCTATGGTGCGGCGGTGACGGAAGCTGCAAAGGCTGATGCGGAAGCAGCACGGGAAGCGCTGATCAGTGGCGATCTGGTGGTTTACAAGGGTGAGTTACGAGACAACAATGGCACTGTCATCTTGGCAGATGGGGAGCAATACGAGCAAACCAATGTGGAACTGGAGAAAATGAACTGGTTCATTGAGGGAGTCAAGGGCAGCGCTGATGGCTAGAATGACTGAGCCTAAGACGGTTGTGTGTGGGAGTTACGGAATCTGTGGTTAGTGGATTAGCTCAAAGATTACGAGGGGAACACTGGCGCAAATCTCTGGAGGCGATCGCCCTCCCCATTGCGGCCCTCTTCGTCGCTCTGATTATTTTTGGACTCTTTTGCGCGTTAGCTGGAGCCAATCCTTTTGGGGTGTATGGCTCTATTTACAAAGCTGCTTTTGGCCGTTGGAGTGCGTGGCAGAATACCTTGATTCGGGCCGCGCCCCTGATGCTGACGGCACTGTGTACCGCTCTTCCGGCCCGATTGGGACTGGTGATCATTGGCAACGAGGGAGCCTTGGTGATGGGAGGGATGGGAGCGATCGCCACCGGACTCACCCTCGGCGCGACCCTCCCTCCCCTGCTCGTGCAAGTTGCAATGGCCCTGGCAGGCATGACCGCTGGCGGATTGTGGATCATGCTGGCCGGAGCGCTGCGACACTACCGAGGCGTGAATGAAACCATTAGTAGTTTGCTGCTGAACTATATTGCGATCGCTCTCCTCAACCACCTCGTTGATGGTCCCATGCGCGATCGCGATTTCGTCACCAAACCTTCTTCCGCCGAACTCGACCCCACCACCTGGCTAGGCACTCTCCCCGGTAGCCGCATCCATGTCGGGCTGATTTTCGGCATCATTATTTGCGTCATGGCCTACATTTTGATCCAGCGCACCACCTTTGGTTTCGCCGCCCGCACCGCTGGCGGGAACATCCGCGCCGCTCGGATTGCCGGATTACCCGTGGGCCAGCTTACCCTAGTCACCTGCTTCCTAGGTGGGGCCGCTGCCGGACTCGCCGGAATGGTAGAGATTGCGGCTGTCCAAAAGCGGATCAATGAATCACTGGTTTCCAACTATGGTTACGCCGGAATTTTGGTCGCCTTCGTCTCTCGTCATAACCCTCTTGCTACCATTTTGGTCTCGGTGATGCTGGGGGGAATTTTGGCCAGCGGCGGCATCTTGCAGCGATCGCACAACCTCCCCGATGCCACCGTCCTCGTCTTCCAAGGCATTGTTTTCCTCTGCGTCCTCTTCAGCGACTCCCTCTACGGACGCATTCCCTGGTTTAGATGAAGGCAGAAGGCAGAAGGCGGAGGGCGGAGGGCGGAGGGCAGAAGGCAGAAGGCAACAAGCAGAAAGGAACGAAGAACAATATATTGTCCCCACTCCCTCACTCCCTCACTCCCCCACTCCCTCACTCCC
>JBFRWC010000377.1:0-11575 GCA_051439365.1 Leptolyngbyaceae cyanobacterium | reverse complement strand
GAATGGAAACGATCCCCATGAAGCGGATCTTGAACTTGGACTAGTCAAGACTAGCCGCTTCTCACACCTAAGGAATAGGAATTAAATAAGCTATAAACTCGTCACACTCGGCGCGTTACGCTGGTGCTCACGACACCCTACGAGTTGACCGATTATTCATTCTCACTCCTAAGACATTAAGCCCTAACGGCTACAGCCTCAAGCTCTTCTTCCTCTTCGGAGCAGTGTAAGCTGGGGAACAAAAAGTGATTTTCCTCAACATACTGAGCACCGAATAGTCCCTTTTCTGCCCAGAAGTAACGATCTGTCGTATGTTCGTTACGTTTAACCAACAATAAAGCCGGAGGGATAATTCCCTCGGAGTGGATGTATTTACGAGCCGCCGTTACTGGCTTATCGTTACCACTCTCAATGCTATACTGGGGCACTTGCTCCAGGATTCTGCGCCCTTCTAAACGACGACGACTTTTCCGCTTACGTCTTCTTGCCAACCTTTCCTACCTCCTCTCTCAAGTGGCAGATGTAGTCATAGCTACAAAACTTTGCAACCTCAGCAAGTATAACCGATAAAAATTATATTTTCAACTTCCCTTAATCTTTTGATAGCCAACATTGTACTTTTTGATGTGGCGGTTAAAACATTTACATGATAGGAAGCGCTACTGTGGAATAGGCGGCGAGGGGTTAGGAATACTATGCAGGTTGGCTCTGAATTTTTTCATCTGTGTCACGAACAACTTAATTTACTGGTCCACGGGTTAGGGGCCTCCTTAGTCATTGTTGCTTTAGCGGAGCAGCCCACTCAAGGGACGGAGGCAGAAAACCTTGCGTTCTTGCCTGTGGCGACTTATCCGGATGGCTTGAGCAACGTTGATCCCCAGTCGTTGATGATTTGGTTGGCGGAGATTTGGAGGCCGGATGTAGAATCTGCCGCTGCTCCAGTGCGTTGTACTCGTCAGGAGCCAATTGAGGAGGAGTCTGAGGTCCAAACCGATACGGTCGCTGAAATTGGTAGTAGTGCCATAGAGTACCGTTCGCCGTTGGCCCTGTATCAGGAACCTTTGGTATTGCCACTGGTCTATCAGGACATGATGATGGGGATGTTGGTCACGGCCCGGATGGATCGGGAGTGGGGGCAGCGGGAACAGTATGAGATTAGGCGGGTTGCTCAAACATTGGCGACAGCCTCGGTGTTGGATCAGCGATCGCAATGGTTGGAACAGCGATTACATCAACAGACCATGACCTATGCCCAACTTCATGATCACCAGCAAGATCGCTTAGACGACATTTTGCATCAGTTTCGCAATCCACTCACTGCTCTACGGACCTTTGGCAAGTTGTTGATTAAACGCCTGCAACCCCTTGATCGCAATTGGACGGTGGCGGAAAGTATCGTACGGGAAAGCGATCGCCTCCAAGAGTTATTGATTCAGCTCAGTGAGACGGTGGCAACACCGCCCCTGCCCAGTGTCCCCCCCTCGATTTTCTCGCCGGAGTCATCGTCCATCTCATCCCCGCCCTCTATCTCATCTCCGCCCTCTATCTCATCCCCAACCTCCATGGCCGTTCCGATTACGGCAGTAGATGCGTCGTCTGTGCCTGCTCCTGATCGGGGAACGGTCCCGCCCCTTCCCGCCGCTCTAGATCCATCCCAGGACACGGCCAAAGCCCTAACAGGACGGATCATTGAGACTGTACCTCACTCTATTTTGGATATTCTGATGCCGCTAATGGCATCGGCTGAAGCGATCGCCCAAGAGCGCCACATTACCTTGCAACTAGCGACGGCTGAGTCTCTGGCCCCGGTGCAGGTCGATGCCAAAGCCCTCCGGGAAGTATTAACTAATTTACTTGATAATGCTTTGAAATACACTCCCGCCGGAGGCCAAGTCATCGTCATCCCTGGGATTGAGGGAACATTGGAGGGCACAGGAGGGGACACACTAGAGGAAACGCTAGACAATAAAATCGGAACTGAGAAGATTGTGCATCAAGGGGTGGCGATCGCTGATACTGGACCTGGCATCCCCCCCAAAGATCAAGTTCATCTGTTTGAGCGCCATTTTCGGGGAGTCCAAGCTGAGGGGGATATTCCGGGTACAGGCTTGGGGTTGGCGATCGCCCAGATGCTGATGACACAGATGCAGGGCCGTATCGAAGCCTTCAGCCCTGCTGCTAGCTGTCCGCGATCGCTACCATTGCCACCAGAATTCAGTTCATCTGTGGACCCCCCAGTCTCCTCCCCTGGCTCAAATGGGACGATCTTTATTGTGTGGATGATGCGATCAAGATGAGAGAGATTGAGGAGGATGGTCCTGAGAGGGAGCCACATTAGGGGTCAACGAGGCTGAAGGGAAGACGGCTGGTCTATCATCAGACTCGGTGTCCGGTAATGGCAGAATCTGCTCTGGGAGCGAATCGGTGGACTCGGTGCCTTGGTGAGATGGGGACAGTTGCTCCAAGCTTTCAGGTAACGGTTCTAACAGATGAGTTTGAGAAGGGGCCATTGTCTCAACCTCTGGCTCAGTAGGCAACCAACGGACTTGAATTTTGTGGAGCCGATTGTCTTCGGCCTCCAGGAGGGTTAGTTGCCAAGACTCATAATGCAGAATCGCACCGGGGTCCGGGATGGTCTGGAGATGGTGAATCATGAATCCGGCCAAGGTATGGTATTCATCGGTGGTCGGCAATACACTGTTGATGATATCGTTGACATCATCAATGGGCATTTGAGCCTGAATGATAAACGTCTGCTCATCGATCTGCTGCCATTCCTCGTCGTCTGGTTCATCATTGTCATAGCGATCGCCCAGAATTTCACTCATTAAGTCCTGGAACGTGATCAGTCCCGCAGTGCCCCCAAACTCATCCACCACAATCAACATTGGCTGGCCTGTTTTTTTAATCATATCCAGCACTTCCCCTAGGGCCATCTGCTCTGGAATGAAATGGGGAGCCGTTATCCAGGGTTCCAAGGGAGTTTTGGCGTTGGTATCCAATGTGATCAGGACTTGAGCAATCTCTTTGAAGTCAATAATCCCTTTGATATCATCTAATGACTCGCCAATAATCGGATATCGGGAATGCCCACTCTCACTCAAGACCTGCAGGAAAGACTGCACCGTGTCAGTTTGTTCTAGTGCCACAATTTGGGTGCGAGGGACCATCACCGCTTCCGCTACCGCATCGCCAAATTCAAATAAGTTTGCTAGTCGTTCTCTCTCTTCTTCCTTGAGACCCGACGATTCAGCCGACGTGTTAATAATCAGTTGTAGTTCTTCGGGGGTGAGTTGATTGGATGCAGCCGTTGGCTTCAGCCGGATACCAACCCGTTGCAACAACCAGCGCGTTGAAGCGTTCAGGCCCCAAACTAGGGGCTTAAAAAAACGGGCAATCACAACGCTGGGCGGAGCCAGGAGGCGGGATAGCTCCTCGGCATAAAGGAGCGCTACCGACTTGGGACAGAGTTCTCCCAATACTAACTGTAAGTAGGCGATTAAAACGAAGGCCATGGGAATAGCGACGCTGCGAGCGAGCGCATTCCCTACTGGGGTTGGGAACCAATGGGTAAAAGCAAATATCAGCGGTTTGGCGATCGCATCCTGCCCAATCCAGCCCAAGGCAAGACTAGAAAGTGTAATGCCAAGCTGGGTTGTAGACAACAAGCGCTCGATATGCTGATGCAAATCTCGGACAAACCGGGCAGGATAGTCTCCCGATTCAGCAAGCTGCTGAATGCGCGATCGTCGCACCGACACAATGGAAAACTCAGCTGTGACAAAAAAGGCATTGATGATGATCAGAATGAACACAGCCAGTAATCTCAGGAGAATATCAGAGCTTGTTAGCTCCATATAGACTGTTTCACTCCCCAATGACCCAGCAACAACGGTGACATCTCCAAACGTACCACAGAACTAGATATCGGAGTACGCCCATATCATACGTCCATATCAATGGTTGGGCAATCTCATGGCCGATCCTCCATATACCATCTCCCCCATCCAAGTCCTACTCTCCTGGGGAAGGGAGGGTGGTGGTGGTGGGAACAGCCCGATAGTTAATCCGTGTTTTCACATCTTCAAGAATGGTGGCTTCAGACCAAAACACCATCTCTGTATTCCTAGCTGCCTCTATTCTGGTTGATAGATTGCCTCCATTGTTTGCTTGTGCAGAAGACCCCGATTGGGAGAAGCCTGCAGACGGGCGAACATCTGGTTGAGTGACTCCTCGGAGCGCACTACGGCCCAGGGCATACCCCCAAGACATACTCACCGAGGTCGCGGCAACAATGATAGAAAACAACATGAGAGTCAGGGCAATCACAGGATCAATTTTCATGGCCAAACACAACCTCTATCACAGCGATAAAAAAGAAATCTCATGGTTTAGGCACAACCTCAGCGCAGATATTGAAGACAAGACTCAAAGACCACTAGACCAGATGAGGCGACCACTACTGGGGCAAACGTCAAAACATAGGGTCAACGGAGTGAAACAACTTACTTTGTGGGGACTCGAATTCTGGCTCGGACGTAACTCGTCATAAACTAACATAGTCCCAAATCAATGGGTAGGATCGACCCACTACGGGGATCAAATCTAAGAGTCAGTGTTCGAGTCCGGAGAATTCAGGCTAGAATAGGAACCGATTGAATTCCTTCCAGGGTTGGCCGAGCGGATGAGGCAGCGAACTCATAATTCGCCTTAGGCAGGTTCGATTCCTGCACCCTGGATTACTTAGTATTGGGAGGAGGCATTGGCCTACCAAAGGGCACGCACGGGACCGGGACTGCCAGAAGATGGCTCGGCGACCGTTGGCGGGGCAATGGGTTGGCGAATGCGGGTAGGGGGGAATTGCTGTTCTGGCACGATTGGATCTAACAACAGTGACGAAGTAAAGGGGTTGGGGAGATCTCTGGTTCGCACGGTCGCGGTGCTAGAGGCTTGCTCATGCCATGCGTCTTGGGCAAATTCGCTGATGGCTCTACCATCTCGGTTGATTTCATTTTCCGTGTGACTCACCCCAAAGAACCACAGAAGCTGGCGACCAATGGAGCGGTTGTTGTAGTAGTCCTGGTCATTCGAGTAGAAAGTGTCCAAGGCGCGATCGCTCAGATCTTCAACGACGTAGGGAAAAATTGTGGCATCCACTTGGGCACGGGGTTCGGTCACACCATCGACATCATCGATGTAAATGATCACCTCTTCTTGGGCAATCGCCCCACTCCCTGCCCACAGCAGAGAGGCGGCTGCGATGGAAAAACCAACGGCCCATTTTGATGTGTAGTTCATGAAAAATCCTCCAAAAGTAAAAACAACTGTGGAATGACGATGTGATGAATCTGAATCGATAGAGCGAAAAATAGATGAGAAACGTTAGAGCAATCTAGCAATATACAAGACGCTTGCAACCCGAATGATGACTCACCCTAGCAACCGACGATGCTGCCGAGATGCCGTTTGCCTTAGAAGTTTACCCACTGTTCTCTATAAGAATAGCTTGTTGCTTCATTCTTTACACTGGGGCATGGAAGTTACTATTCTTTACACTACTTTGGGGATGAGGCCGGGTGGTTTACCCTAAGGATGCGCCAGTCTGTTCTAAATGACGACGAACTCGTCCCAAATCTTGATTACAAGTAGCTATGGTTGATTCTCCCCTTGAATTCATGTCAGATGCCACAGGGTATTCCTATGGCGATCGCCTTCATTCTATCCGTCAACACCTGTTGGACTTACTCTGCACCCAAGCCTACCGGGAAGGGGAGTTTGTCCTCTCATCGGGGAAAACATCGTCTTACTATATCAATGGCAAACTGGTGACGCTCCATCCCCAAGGGGGCCGCTTGGTCGGACAGCTTCTCTTGCCACTGGTCCCAAAGCAAACCGTAGCAGTGGCCGGACTGACGTTGGGGGCCGACCCTATTGTGGCCGCCGTGAATGTGGTCGCGGATTATGAGGGGCGATCGCTCACGGGCTTAATCGTCCGCAAAGAAGCCAAGGGGCATGGTACCAAAGTCTTTGTGGAAGGACCAGCCTTAGTGGCTGGCAGTGCGGTTGTGGTCCTGGAAGATGTCGTCACTACAGGCCGATCTGCCATGATTGCAGTGGAACGTCTACGGGATAAAGGGTACCACGTCAACCACATTATTTCCCTGGTAGATCGACAAGAAGGGGGGAGCGAATTTTACCAATCCCAAAACATTACGTTTCAGGCTGTTTTCACCATTGCTGATCTCCAATCCCGATGGCAGGAGCTAAAATAACACAACAAAACGACACATTATCTGAATACTTACAAACATCTAAATAACTTTAGCAACTGTCTTCAAAGAAATATGGCAGGAAAATTATTTAAAGCGAAAACACACCGATAGCGGTAATCTTTGTCCTTATAATTGCAGCCAAGGAAGTGAGGGACATTGTGATCACTGATCACAATGATCAAACAAGGTTAATCGCTGTTATCCAGCCTTGAAATTTTTGTTGGTCTGATGGCATGTCGGGTAACGATAAATTCAATTCTTTTAATTCAACGAATTCATCCAGGCAATTTCATGAAAAGACGATACCGACCGATATTCCTCCTATGCTCCCAATCCTAGGAGGGACCTATCTCAAAGTTCTCCAATGGGTAGGGACTTTGGGGCTGGATAACGAGTCGCTGTTTTCCCAGAAATCTCCTTAATGATGATGACCAGTGAAGTGAGTTCCTCTCTCTGATGATCAACAAGCTGAATTTGAATGGGTTGGCAAACATACAACTGGAGTGGCGAACAGTCTTGGTTGTTGATCTTGTCCCATTGGCTTGTCGTGTTCGTAAACAACGTGATAAACAACAATGATGTCGTCCGAAGGGGGATGCGGCACATGGCCAACCTGCTGCCTTGTGCTGTGATTCTCTTTGGTATGGGTAGTCCTATGAATAATTTTCCAGACTATGTTTTGATGCTAGAGCAACAGCCATCTCGTGAGTCCCATAATTTAGCAAGATTGATGAATGCGTGGCGATCGCCCTTTGTGATTGCTAAGTCCACAGCTCAGGTTCTTAGCAGCTTCCAAGATCTATCCCCTTGTTTAGTGATTTTGATTGGCAACCATAACAACTGGCCCCGCCAATTCTCTCAACAACTGCGGGTAGATGCTAATCTGCTGGGCTGCACCATTCTGGCGTTAACCGAAGCTGCCGCGCCCAATTGGCCAGAATACGAAGATCCATCCATTTTTGACGGTTTTTTGGTAAAACCACTCAGCTTTGATATCCTCGATTCCATTATTCAGGTGGCTAAAGCACGGCGCTCAGTGAAAAACCGTACCGCTAGCTGATTAACCTCTTTCAAATTAGCTCCAGTGCAACCTGTGCTGGAGCCCCCAATAAGGAAACATCAGGACGTTGTAGAAGTGATTGGCTCTGGTGATCACCAGGGCAATCGTCGATATTTTTCAGAAGACTAGTGTTAAGTGCCGATTTGGGGGCAACCACCTGACCTGCTTCCAGATGGTTGAGGTGCCCATTCCGCAGTGGCGTTCGACTCCTAACGCCCCGAGTTGCTGAAGTCTCTACGACTATGAGCTTTCACAGCAAAGTCTGTATTCTCAGATACCATCTACTAAAGTCTATCTACAAAGAATGATCCATCAGTAATTACCTATAAGTCGAGGTTTAAACATCGATGAGGAATCATAAATTAAAACCTATTCTATAGATGGCAAAGCAGTGCTATGCTCTATGCATAGACTTAAAACTATATATCTTTGAGAACTATAGATTTTTGTCTATGAATTTTAGATACTGCTGTTTCTCCTCGTTACGTCTGTGCAAATTACAAATAGAATTCATTTTAGAAATTTACAAGGGGATATCTTTGGCGGTGTGACTGCCGCGATTATCGCCCTGCCGATGGCCCTTGCCTTTGGGGTTGCCTCTGGAGCTGGCGCAGCAGCCGGTCTTTGGGGTGCTGTCTTAGTCGGGTTTTTCGCCGCGCTATTTGGTGGAACTCCTACCCTAATTTCTGAACCCACAGGGCCGATGACTGTGGTGATGACCGCTGTGATTGCCAACCTGACCGCTTCTAATCCAGAAAACGGGATGGCAATGGCCTTCACCGTCGTGATGATGGCCGGACTTTTCCAGATTATCCTGGGAACCCTGCGGTTGGGGCGTTATGTCACCCTGATGCCCTACACGGTGATTTCCGGGTTTATGTCCGGGATTGGGATTATCCTGATCATCCTCCAGATGGCTCCTTTCTTAGGACAAGCCAGTCCCGGCGGTGGGGTCGTTGGTACCCTACAGGCGATTCCAGAGTTGCTAGCCAATATTAATCTGGCAGAAACAGGCTTGGCGCTTCTCACAGTTGCCATTCTCTTGTTCACTCCAGGGAGACTTAAGAAGTTTGTTCCTCCCCAACTGTTGGCCCTAGTCGCAGGTACCCTTGTTTCTCTGTCCTTCTCAGGTATTGCCATTCGTCGGATTGGTGAAATCCCAATGGGGTTGCCCAGTATGCAGGTCCCCACGTTCAGTGCCGATCAGTTACAACTCATGGTGGTAGATGCTGCTGTCCTAGGCATGTTGGGTTGTATCGATGCCTTGCTGACCTCTGTGGTTGCAGATAGTCTGACCCGCACCGAGCATGACTCCAATAAGGAACTGATTGGTCAAGGACTAGGGAACTTGGTGTCCGGTTTATTTGGTGGAATTGCGGGTGCTGGGGCCACCATGGGAACGGTAGTGAACATCCAAACCGGGGGCCGGACTGCTCTCTCTGGTTTGACTCGTGCCTTCATTCTATTCATCGTTGTCTTGTGGGCCGGGAGTTTGACCTCTGCCATTCCGATGGCCGTGTTGGCTGGGATTGCCCTCAAGGTGGGGATCGACATTATTGACTGGAGTTTCCTCAAGCGTGCCCATGAGATTTCCCTGAAGGGGGCGCTGATTATGTACGGGGTGATTGCCCTGACTGTCTTGGTGGACTTGATTGCAGCGGTGGGGATTGGGGTTTTCGTGGCCAACATTCTCACCATCGATCGCCTCAGCCAGCTTCAGTCTCAGTCCGTCAATGCGGTCACTGACGCGGATGATGCCATTGACCTGAATGAGACGGAACAGAACTTGCTGGATCAAGCAGAAGGTCGGGTTCTACTTTTCCACCTCAGTGGTCCGATGATTTTCGGTGTGGCCAAGGCCATCAATCGGGAACACAATGCTGCTCAGTCCTGTGATGCCGTGGTACTAGACCTAAGCGACGTCCCCCACATTGGTGTCACCTCATCCCTGGCGGTTGAGAACGCGATTAATGAAGCCTTGGATGGCGATCGCCACGTCTTCCTCGTGGGAGTGTCAGGTCAGACTCGACGACGGTTTGAGCGCATGGGCATCCTGGCTCGGATTCCTACTGGCAATTGTGTCATCAGTCGGACTGAAGCCCTGCAACAAGCTGTTGCCACAGTTCGCCGCGAGACTGCAACCTCTACCGTTGAGCGTCTAGAGCAAGTGTTTGGTTAGAAATTGAGCCTCTGGTTAGCTTGGCTGACCACTCTGCTAGCGTTTCGGTGGGCTATGCCTACCTGGCCTAAGCAAAGTAACGTAGGGCGGGCATCGCTGACCAGCAGAGTTTGATGGTGGATGCCCCCCATAGTTGTCGATAACAGAAGCATGTGTTGAGCATGCGTAGGTTACGTGCAGATTAGGAGATAGATCTATGATTTCAGTTGATTTGGGGATGGTGTTCGATCCCCTGTACCAGTCCCTAGAGAGTGGTGTTTTGGCATCGCTCCCCAACCCCCTGAGCTTAAACCTCTTGCCCTTGCTGGGCACTGCTCCAGTCCCCGAAGATACGTCTTTGGCAGAAGCAGCCATTGGAGTTGCCACCACTCCGGATGAAGGCCCTTTGGTTCTAGCCAGTGTGTTGCTGAGCCTGGTTGTCGTTTACTTCGCTAGTAAGCTGGGGGGCGAAATTTCTCGGAAGGTGAATTTACCCCCAGTTCTGGGTGAATTGGTTGGAGGTGTGCTGGTTGGAGTTTCTGCACTGCACTTGCTCATGTTTCCTGAAACCGGAGCCACTGCTGCAGACTCAGCCCTAATGCCAGTTCTCCAGTTCATCAGTGGTGGTGCTCTTACCCCTGAATCGCTGGAATCTATCTTTACTAGCCAAAGCGAAGTGCTAGAAGTACTGGCCGAGCTAGGGGTGATCATTCTGTTATTTGAAATTGGTCTAGAATCCGATTTGCGGGAGTTGACCAAGGTGGGATCTCAAGCGGCGTTGGTTGCCGTTGTTGGGGTACTGGTTCCCTTTGCTGGCGGTACCGTTGCTCTGATTGCTTTGTTCAATACTCCCACCATTCCAGCGATTTTTGCGGGGGCAGCCTTGACTGCAACCAGTATCGGGATCACGTCCAAGGTGCTGTCCGAATTGGGTTGTCTAAAATCTAAGGAAGGACAGATTATCGTTGGAGCAGCAGTCATTGACGACGTACTGGGCATCATTGTTCTGGCAGTGGTGGCTAGCCTCGCTAAAACGGGCGAGGTGGACGTGATGAATCTGATCTATCTCATGGTTAGTGCCTCCGCTTTTCTCTTGGGTTCGATTTTCCTCGGTAAGTTTTTCAACAACGCCTTTGTGGCGATCGCCGACAAGCTTCAGACTCGCGGCAAACTGATTATCCCGGCTTTGGTATTTGCCTTCCTGATGGCCTTCCTTGCGAATGCTATCCACCTCGAAGCGATTTTGGGAGCCTTCGCCGCTGGTTTGGTCCTCGACGAAACCGACAAGCGCAAGGAATTGGATCAGCAAGTTCTCCCCATCTCCGACATCCTGGTTCCTGTCTTCTTCGTCACCGTTGGAGCCAAAGCCGACCTGACCGTACTGAACCCAGCAGTTGCTGAAAACCGGGAAGGGTTGATCATTGCGGTGGTGTTGATTGCGATCGCCATCCTCGGCAAACTGGTCACAGGCTGGGCCGTCTTTGGTCAACCTGGCATCAACCGAGTTGCAATCGGAGTGGGCATGATTCCTCGGGGAGAAGTTGGTTTGGTCTTCGCGGGTATCGGTGCCGCCAGTGGTGTTCTCGACAAGCCCCTAGAAGCAGCCATCATTATCATGGTGATTCTGACAACCTTCATTGCGCCTCCTTTCCTCCGCTATGCCTTCCAGTCTCAACCTGCAGAAGCGGGTGATGCGAGCTTAGACAAAGCGATGAGTTCAGCGGGTAAAGCCTCCTAGTGCTCAACGGCATAAGTTCCAACACTATCTGCTCTCATCCCCCAACCCCTTCTCCCGCTTTGGGAGAAGGGAAGCCAGATTGAAGTCCCTCTCCCAGAACCTACGGTGTACACACATCTCATTTTGAAGTCCAAAACTCGGCTTTACCCCCCTTAGTCCCCCCCTTGCAAAGGGGGGAAACTCCGGTCCTCCCCCTTTGCAAGGGGGAGTTAGAGGGGGTGGTTCGACTTGTGTGTACACGGTAGCTCCCAGAGCGGGAGAGGGACTTCAATCCGGCTCCCCTTCTCCCTTTTTGGGAGAAGGGGTCGGGGGATGAGGGCGGTTCGGAGCAGTGGATGGATTTATGC
>JBFRWC010000376.1:0-7692 GCA_051439365.1 Leptolyngbyaceae cyanobacterium | reverse complement strand
TCATAACGCCGATGTCCTCCACGGGTTCGCTCAGGTTTTAGCTTTCCCTGTTCTTCCCATCGATAGAGGGTTTTGGTGGACACCCCTAATAGCTTGGATGCTTCGCTGACAGAAATCTTAGACATATCGCCATTGTAACAAATAAAATAGCCAAGTATGTCTAGTAATGTTTAGATATTTGACTTCAGCTAAAAACCCTTTAAGGTGTGTATAGCCGTTGTGAGAACGATACAGAAGGAGCCTGTCCTGAGGATTGGTTGTAGCCAGGAGATGAGTAAGTTTGAGGCTGTTCTGTGTAATGTTGCACAATGATGGCGTCCCGTAATTCAGGGTTGAACCATAGAACACCATTGAAGACAAGGAGCGTGAGTAGCCCCAGGAGGAGCGCAATAAAGAGGACTTGCTCAAGGACAACCTTTAATCCTTGAGCATTGACGGTTGTTAGACGGCTGAATGTTCGTGGCCATTGGGTATCCCCCAATAGTTCGGGCAGATAACGTAGCATTTTAGTCGGATTGATGATTGAGTTGGTGTGGGTTGTGCTACGAGAGAAATGAAACAAAGACGTGAAGAATGCAGCGTTAAATTTCATCGCAGTAGTCTCCCTTGGTCAAACTAAGATGTGTTCAGGTGTGCAAACCCTACCCGCTTAGATCATGGAACCACTTGGTAGATGTTCCGAGGCCATTTCTTGTAAAAAAATTACCAACCTGCGGTGCGTTACGCTGGCGCTAACAGCACCCTACAGCGGTATATTTTTTTTCGGAAATCACCCGATCCCTTTAAGGTCGGCTTGCATAACTCTATTTTATATTGGATTTTGGCATCCATCGGTTTGTGTAAACAATGTCTAAATAATATCCATCAATATCCATATAGTCTCCATGAGATTCACCTGGATCTTGGCGAGATGTTTCGCTAGGTAAAGACTCTGTAAGCAAGCCCAAACACCAGCTCAAACAACTTTAGGATTCTCACAACGGGAATGGCTGTGCGGCAAAGGAAGCACAGCAGGAAATGGAGAGTGCTGCTAAAATCCGATCTAATGGACTTCGTAGTAGTGGTTCTCATCAACCCTAATTCGTTCATTGTTTATCAATTTCTCTGTCAGTGATCTTCTCTCTGTCAGCGACCTTTCTACCGTGACTCTCTATGAGCGATATGAGCGATACGATTCTTGATGTGCGTGACCTGTCGGTCCAGTTCCGTAGTGGTTCCCGTGTGGTGAATGCGGTGGACGGGGTATCGTTTGAGGTCAAGCGGGGCCAAACGTTGGGCATCGTGGGGGAGTCGGGCTCGGGTAAGTCGGTCACATCCCTGGCGGTGATGGGGTTGGTGCCTTGTCCGCCGGGAAAAATTACGGGGGGGGAAGTCATTTTTCGCCATCCTCGTGCAGATCATCAGTCTCTGAATTCTGCTGGATCGCCATCTCCGGCCCTGACTGAGGTCGATCTACGCCAACTCCCGGCCAAGCTGATGCAGCAATATCGTGGGGGTCAGATATCGATGATTTTTCAGGAGCCGATGAGTTCCCTGAACCCCGTTTATACCTGCGGTTATCAGTTAACGGAGGCAATTCGGCAACATCAGCCTGTTTCCAAGATAGAGGCGGAACAACAGGCGATCGCCCTCCTGCAAGAAGTGAAGTTGCTGCCTAGTGACGCGGATCTGTTAGCAGAGTGTGGTTACAGGAATAGTCTTGGGGGTGGCGATGGATCTAAAAATGGGGCTGAAAACGGGGCTGGCAATGGGGCTGGCAATGGGACCGATCGGGTCACAACGACTCGTGATTATTCTGGGGACCAGCAGAACGGCCATCATGGGGAACTGAGTCGTGATAGCGCGGATGGAGCGTTGAATTCCTTCGGTTTTGCCTCAACGCTGTCGCCGATGGAGGCCAGTCGCCATGTGCAACGGCGCAAGCAACAAATGTTGAGTCGTTATCCCCATGAGCTATCGGGGGGACAACTTCAGCGGGTGATGATTGCGATGGCCATTTCGTCGAATCCCTCGTTGTTGATTGCAGATGAGCCGACCACGGCCCTGGATGTGACGGTGCAAGCCGCGATTTTGAACTTATTGCGGGAGTTGCGCGATCGCCGGGGCATGGCCATGATTTTTATCACCCATGATCTCAGCATCATCGCTGAAATTGCTGACACTGTTGTGGTGATGTACCAGGGCAAGGTGGTGGAGTCTGGCTCCGTTCACCAAATTTTTGCGGATGCCCAACATCCTTACACCAAGGGGCTGTTGACCTGTCGTCCCCGCCCAGACCAGCGACTCAAATGTTTGCCGACAGTTGCCGACTTTATGGGGGCGAACCCAGGATGTTCCGATGGGCCTGTTGATGCTGTTGACTCCGTTGATTCTTCGATGCCAGCGAAGGTTCAATCGATGGAGGCGATTTTTGAGGAGCAGCCAACGGTGAGTGTGGCGGCAATGCGAGAACGGCTAACGGTGTTGCAACAACAGCCACCGCTATTGTCCGTGAAAGACTTACAGGTGGGATTTCCGGTGAAAGGGGTGCTGGGCCAACTAGAACGCTATGTGATGGCGGTGAATGGGGTGTCCTTTGAGGTCTATCCGGGGGAAACGCTGGGTTTGGTGGGCGAATCGGGCTGTGGCAAAAGCACCTTGGCCTCTTCCCTCTTGCAGCTCATTACGCCGATGGGGGGCAAGGTGGTGTTTGATAACCAGGATATTACACGATTAAAGCCAAGAGAATTGCGATCGCTCCGCAAAGAGATGCAGATTATTTTCCAAGATCCCTTCAGCTCGTTGGACCCTCGCATGTCCGTAGGCAAAGCCATCGTGGAACCGATGAAAATTCACAAGTACGGTGGCAGTCCCCGACAGCAGCGGATACGAGTAGCAGAATTAATGGATCGGGTGGGGCTTGACCCCAACTGTATCGATCGCTATCCCCACGAATTTTCCGGGGGCCAACGCCAGCGCATTTGTATTGCCCGCGCCCTGGCCCTCAACCCCAAGTTTATTATCTGCGATGAATCGGTATCGGCCTTGGATGTGTCGGTGCAAGCCCAAGTGCTGAACCTGCTCAAGGGGCTACAAGATGAATTTGGTTTGACCTATATTTTCATTTCCCATGACCTCAGTGTGGTCAAGTTTATGAGCGATCGCATCATGGTGATGAATAAGGGCAAAGTCGAGGAAATTGGTCCTGCCGATGAGGTCTACGATCAACCCCAAACCGCTTACACCAAAGAGCTGATTGCAGCCATTCCCAAATGTACCCTGGAGCAAATTGAATTCCGACAAACCGAACGCCGAAATGCACTCCAAGCATCGTAACCTTACAATCATCCTCAACCCTGGGCGATCGCCCTCTTGATGCAATCTTTGGCATGATTTGCCACAATTGAGCAGTCACACTATGCGCGATCGCTATGGTTACTCGCTCCCCTTCTTCTTCCACCCCCTTTTCGCCCGAACACTCCACGACTCCATCGGTTGGTGCTGTCACCGATACCTCAACCAATGGGGCTGAAGCTAGTATTCTTGTGACGTTGCTGCTGGATGGGGGCCATGAGTATCAGATGGTGATGGATCACAACAGTCCATCCCTGCGCAAGTTGTTTGCCATTTTGCTAGAGCCGCTGGAAAAACGACGCAAACGCCTGTTTCAGTTTCCGATTATGGATGGATCTGATGATGTGGAAAAACCGCCAGCACTCTGTTTTACGGGCGATCGCCTCGTGGGGATTATCACCGACCCACCCATCTATATCCAACAAGCTGAGCCGAACCCGTCCGACTCCAGCACATCTGACTCCAGCACATCTGACTCCAGTACATTCGACTCCAGCGCAAATGGCGCAGCAAACGCGAGCCTCGTTGTTCCAACGCAGACTCCTCCCGCCGTCGCCTCCCACAATCGCTATACCGTGATTGCGTCCCCTGAACGGGAGCAAGGCTTACCCAAGGGCGTGATTCCTTCCCGCTATATTCAACTCACTAACTTTCTAGATGCGGAGACTTACCATCGCTTAGTGGACTTTACCCTCAGCCAGCAAGACGCATTTGTGGGGAGTAGCACCTCCACAGGCGATGTCAGCTATCGTCAATCGTCGGTTTTACATCACTTCCCCGCTTTTTCTAACCTGATGCAGAGGGAAATTCATGGGGCGTTTGCAGATGTGATCGCCGCGCTCAAACTCACCCCATTTAATATCACCCAGGTGGAAGCCCAACTCACTGCCCATAACGACGGCAACTATTACAAAGTCCACAATGATAACGGCAGTGAGGACACGGCGACCCGTGTCTTGACCTATGTGTACTACTTTTATCAGGAACCCAAGGCATTTGCTGGCGGGGCATTACGGATTTACGACAGCCGCATCCAAAATAATTACTATGTCCAGGCCGAATCGTCCCAAGATGTCACCCCCATCAACAACAGCATTGTATTCTTCCCTAGCCACTACATGCATGAGGTGTTACCCATTCAATGTCCCAGCCGCCAGTTCGACCATAGCCGCTTTACCATCAATGGCTGGGTGCGACAGTAGTTGCAAGCTGATTGACTGACAAAACTGCCTAAAACCTTGTCCCTGCCTTGGGTCAGGAGACCTGCCCCCTATATTGTCCCAATCCCTTGTAGGGGAGCGGTTTCCGCGCCCAAGCCCCAATTTTTGTCAGTCAACCAGAGTTGCAAGCCGACGAGTAGGGACTATTTGCGACTGTTTGCCTTCGTCAATTTGTCTTCGTTAGCAACTTACAGATCCTAATGGAACAATACTTGTCATGGAACAATACTTGTCATGGAACAATACTATCAAGGGTTTTTAATTCGTTCGTGGCAGCTACCTGATCGCCAGCCAGTCGCGGATTTGGCGAGAACGGTGTTGGCTGAATACGATATGGTGTTTGCTCCCGATGGGACTGACCAGGATGCGGTCCAGGTTGAGCAGGCATACTGGGACACGGGGGGCGAGTTTTTTGTGGTGGAAGAGAGCGGGACCATAGTGGGAAGTGGGGGCTATCACCCGTGCGATCGCGCGTCCACCCCTAATGATCGAGGAGCCGAATTGCGCAAGATGTTTTTGTTGCCCCAGGTTCGGGGACGGGGGTTGGGAGGCTATCTGTTGAATATGCTGGAGCAATCTGCCGCAGACAAGGGGTTTACGGAAATGTGGTTAGAAACTGCCACTCGGATGCAAGCAGCGGTCAACATGTATGAACGTCATGGCTATCGCCAGCCTGAGGACAGTGATGTCCATGTGCAGCGGTGCGATCGCGTCTATGTCAAGACTTTGCGCTAAATCATTTGTGTTGGGCCATTTTTTGTAAAAAAATTACCAGCCTATGTCAAGACTTTGCGTTAAATCATTTGCGTGAAATCAGCATTATTTGTAGCTTTCCTCTTCAAAGGCACAAACACAGTTTCGGCCTTTCAATTTTGCTTCGTACAGGGCTTTGTCAGCGGCTTCAATCAGCTCTCGCGAATTTTGGAAGTCAAACCCCTGTAACGTGGCGACCCCACAACTGAGGCTGACATAATCACTGACATCGGATGATTTGTGGGGAATTTGGTTCTCTTGGACATGCCGCCGCATCCGTTCGGCTACTTCCAGCGCCACGGGAATATTGGTCTTGGGCAGGACGACCACGAACTCTTCGCCACCGTAGCGGGCCACAAAATCAGGCGATCGCACGGCGTGCTGGAGAGCTTGGGCGACCTGAACCAAGCAGCGATCACCCTCCTGATGGCCATAAGTGTCATTGAACCGCTTGAAGTAATCAATGTCACACAGAATAACTGAGAGGCTCTCCGTGGACGATAACTGGGTGGCGAGATAATCGTCAAAACAGCGCCGATTCGGCACTTTGGTGAGGCCGTCGAGGTAGGCCATGTGATGAAGCGATTGATTTTGCCAGATCAGCGACTGATTTTGCCAGATAATCGCCCACACTCCAGCGATCGCCATTGCGGTAATGGACGTTGCCGCAGGAATCCACCATCCTACGAGAAACACCCCAAAGCTACTGCCGATGAGTATGGTACTTGCGCCAAGTAAGGACGCAACGATCTTGAGACCCACGGAGCCGGTCATGTCCTGCTGCCGCTTAAAATAGCGAGACACCAGGAACACACTGATTGCGGAGGTGACAAGGATGCAGAGGGCTTCCCCCAGAAGATGGGAAACCTTGAGCAAAGGCCGATCATCCAACGCAGCGCTCAAAATTTGGCTGGAAATTTGAGCATGAATTTCCACTCCGGGAGTTTGGGAATTGTCAAACTCAATCAGGTTGCTGGTTCTGTAGGGGGTTAAAAATAAGTCATTGAGGCTAGGGGCTGTGACCCCGATAAAGACGATGCGATCGCTCACATCATCTTCTGGAATCCGATTTTCCAGGGCATCGATAATTGAGAGCTGCCGAAAGGTCTTAAAGTTTCGTCTTGGTCGGCGGTAATTTAGCATAATTTGATACCCGTTGGTATCAATATTGCCGTAGCCGCTCCAAAACGGGACCAGACTCTGGAAAATCGCATCGCCCAATCTGACCGTAACTCTTTGTGGGGAATCCGGGTCAACGTCTATAGGGGATGCGGTGTTGGGGTCTTTCGGTTCCAAGAAAATTTGTTCATGGCTGAGGTATTGGAGCGCGGCCAACGTGGCCAGCCCAAATTTCAGTTCGCCGCCATCATTGTCATCATTCACCGACAAAATAGCCCGTCGGACCCGGCCATCGGCATCTTTCATCAAGTTTGAAAAGCCCACCTGGTTCTGGCGATCTAGTTGAGGGGGAGGGGCCACTACGATCTCCCCTACCTGCTCAATCCCGATGAGATTAGGGGTTGATGCGAATACGTCCGCGAGCTGTTGGGAACCCGGTTCATTGGGAAAGTCTCGGTAAATATCTAGCGCAATCACCCTGGGATTCTGTGCCCTGATATTAGTGATGAGTCGGGCTAAGGTCTCATCCGTGAGGGGCCACTGGGCAAGCTGGCGCAAGTGTTCCTCGTCAACGGTGACAATGGTAATCCGCGAATCCGCTGATTCGTGGGGGCGGAGTCGAAAAAATGAGTCGAGGAGAAATAGTTCAAAAGGTTCAAATACGCTCAGCATCCTTAATCCCAACACCAATGCGACCGTGACGGGAGGGATGAGAAAGAAGGAAGAATACCGTTTCAATGGCAACAGCGATTTGAGGTTGATTGAGAACATGGGCTTCGTATGGAGTGGACTAGCTTGGGCAGAACTGAGCTAATCTCCTGTATGTTACCAACAGCGGGGAACTATCATATGGCCACCACACCCTATTCCTAGCTTAGCGTTGCAATTGAATGTTTATTTTCAAGCTAAAAAGTCGTCAGAACAATGATGCAGCCCTATGTGCATTATTCCCAACTAGGAGCCATCCATAAACGTTATGCAACATTTCTATGACCTCTGTCCAGTATAGCGACCGTCTGATGATGCCTGTCAGATCGCAACGGTCAGATCGCAACGGTCAGATCGCAACGGTCGGATGGTGGCTGGAGCATCATGCCCGCCGTGTCGTGACCGTAAAAACGAATCAGCCGGAAGCGATCGCCACGATGACCGACTTCCGGCTGATTTAACGGTTTGTCCGCGTTTGCTTCGATGCTCGTGTCGTTTTCACCAGAGCAAAGCAAGGGAGTGCCTAGTACTGCTTGGCTGAAATAGCCCAACCATTAAC
>JBFRWC010000375.1:0-4447 GCA_051439365.1 Leptolyngbyaceae cyanobacterium | reverse complement strand
CATAGTGCATCCCGATTACTATTCGACTGATGATCCCGACTCTGCGCCAGAATCATTAGGCCAACAAATTATCCACTGGCAAGAGCAGAACCTCAGACAGCACCATGCTCAGCGCCAACCGACCATCGAAATCTTTGGTCGATGCAGGTCGGGGCATCCTCACTATGCCAACTCCTATGAAAGTTGTGGATATCAGGCTGTTCGCTGGTTTTGCACCTTGGAGCGATCGCTCACCAGCTCTATTCCCACACCTGAGTTCCCCGACGGGTTTAGCCTCTGCCCTGCCAGTCAAGTGAGTCCGGAAGCCTGGGTTGATCTATTTAATCAGACGTTTATCGATCACTGGAACTTTAAGCCAGTGACCGTAAGCGATCGCCAGTTCCGCTTAGCCTATCCCACCTATCAACCCGAACTCGATTGGGTGGCTCTTGCCCCCGATGGTCGCCCCGCTGGGTTTTGTAGTGCCATCATTGATCGCGATCGCAATCAACAGACGGGTGAAAATATCGGTTGGATCGGATTGTTGGGAACCCGAAGGGGGTATCGACGGCGCGGACTGGCACGGGCCATGCTCCTGTACGGTTTACAGCAGCTACAAGCCGATGGACTCACCACTGCCCGGATTGGAGTCGATGCTGATAACCCCAACCAAGCCCAAACCCTGTACGAATCGGTTGGTTTTCAGGTGACAAAGTCATGGGTGACGTACCAAAAAGAACTATCACTGGGTTAACACTCGCTGATTAAACCAGGTGATCGGGCTTTTTCTCTCGCAATATTTTTTCTTGATGAGCGATCTGCTGAGCCATTTGATGGTGGAATCGTCCGGTTAACGTAATGGCAGCGATCGCCAACCCACTGGCTAAGCCCAGCCACAATCCCACTCCACCCCAGCCCCAGCGAAAGGCAGCAAAATAACTCACAGGCAACCCCACTCCCCAATAGGCGGTACCCGCCATAATCATTGGCACTTTGGTGTCCTGCAATCCCTTGAGGGCACCGCTGGCAATGACCTGAATACCATCCACAAGCTGGAACATACCGCCCACGGCTAATAGGGCGATCGCTTGTTGCACTACCACCTGATTCTCTGGGTTGCCGATATCCAGATAGAGACTGATGATGGAGCGAGGAATTAGCAGAATCGGGATGGCAACTAGCGCCATAAAACTAGCTCCTAATCCCAAGCCCACATACCCAGCCCGTCGCGCCGCCACCAGATGCCGCTGGCCCCAATATTGTCCGACTCGTACCGTAGTAGCATGGGAAATCCCTAAAGGGACCATAAACGTCATCGCTACCGTCTGGATGGAAATCTGATGGGCGGCCAATACGGTCACCCCCAATTGCGCTGCCAGAATCGTGGAGGCACTAAACAACCCTACTTCAAACAGGGCCAATACCCCCATTGGGATGCCAAGGGCGATAATCCGTCGGAACAACGGAGGGCGGAAACGGTAGAGGCGGGTGAATCGTCCATAGGGGCGAAAGGTCGGTTGGATAAGAACGTAAATGGTGAGGGCGATCGCCATGCTCCAATAAGTAATCGTACTGGCCCAGCCCACGCCCGCAATGCCCAACGCTGGCAGTCCCCAACGCCCAAACATTAGCCCATAGTTGGCGATCGCATTGACCCCCACTGCAATGATCATGATCACGACCACTGACCGGGGCCGGGAGAGCGCTGAGACAAAATTGCGCTGGACTGCGAACAACATGGCGGGGAAATAGCCCCAAGCGATTGCTTGTAAATAAGGCACTACCTGCTCAACTAATTGGGGATCTTGGCTTAACCCTCGCAACAGTGGAGTCGGATGGAGCAAGATCCCAGTCACGGGTATGGCCAGAAAGACGGCTAACCATACGCCTTGTTCGACGAGGGGAGCGATCGATTTAGATTGTCCTGCTCCATGAGCTGCTGCAATCAGGGGATTAATTGCCCCAATCACGTTAATACCCAAAATCCACAGAAACATGAACAGCATGGACCCCAAGCCCCCAGCCGCGAGTTGGCTGCTGCCCAATAGACCCAACATCGCCGTATCCACAAAACTGGTAGCGGCCTGAGCCACTTGTACAAAGGCTAGGGGCAGCGCTAACCCCAGACATTGAATCATTTCAGCGGCCCAGCCTCCTTGATGCCAACGGGCTGGCCAAATCGGTGGAATCACGACAATGCCCCAATGATAAAGATCGAATCGATCGCGTTCGATCGCCTAAGTGTAGGCTAATGCAATCCCCGACCCTCGTCCAGCATGACGACCCTTGCGATCGTCCCTCTCGTTTCCTATTGGTGTTGGAGTGCGATCGCCCAATGCCCATTTGGTACAAACATTGCGCTACGGTGATGAATCAGCAAGATCCTGAAACAACGTCTTGAAGTCACGTTTACCATTGATCACCCGAATAATATTGATGCCATCGGGTTGCGGATAGTAGAAAACAATATAACCATCTACAACAAAATCAGATCCTGCACAGCTTGTTCGGAAAAAAGGTAGGTGCCCATTATCAGTCCTGTTCTAGCTGCTGGATTTTATGATTTAGCTGCTGAAAGACAGTTTCTCCGTCAACCATTTGTCCCTGCTGAATTTGTTGCGTCCCGACATCAATCTTTTCTCGAAGGATGGCTAGTTCTTGTTCCCGTTTCGTGGTGTGGGGTTGGGAACCATCAATCTGCTGATCCAGAATCTGCCGCAATTGGAGCTTGTTTTCTAGGGTTAATCCAGCGATGGCGCAACGCCACTCCGGTAGGAGTATCGCCTCTACTAAGGACTCAAATGGAATGGATAGCTTAACGGGTGTGGCCATAGTCAAACCTTGATCTCGCGGTCATAACAGTAGCTCAATTGTATCAAGGGTTGCTCCCTGTCCTGCCAAATCTATGGCTTCACATCATCACAAGCGATCGCGTCTTCTCGTTGCTCGCTGGTGTTGAGCGAGCGATCGCCTCTATGAACAGAATCTATTATTTATTTCAGGTGTGGGAAATATCTGGGTGACTCGGACAAATTAGTTTTGTGGTGAAAAAGAGCGATCGCTTCATCCAGATTTAGTAAGATTTCCACCATTTTTACCGTTGTCTCTCGCTATGGCTGACTGGTCTATAAGACTGGATGATTTACCCTTTTCACTCAACTCTGCCATCCATGCGCGGGTGCCAAAAATTCCCTGAAGTAAGCCAATAATGTCCAGATCCACATCTAACGTTTCCCAATGTAAGCCTTGACCAGAGGGAGATATTTCAACTTCGCTCAAGTCGTCTTCAGTGGCGTTAACTAATTCTTGAACGAGGTGAGGAGGAAAAGCAAATACGGCTTCATTCATCAATACAATGGTCACTAACTTTTTGGGGCGATCGTAAAAGGCTTGTTGGGCATGGAAATGGGGAAAACTCTGGGCTTCGTCTTCTGCCGCCTGTCGTGCTTGGTTAATCGCTGCATCTAAGGTGTCTAACATCAACTTGTTATCGGTCATGAATCTTCTCCCAGTCTTCGATTAGTTGAGATTGATGTTGCATAACTAACGCATAGGCTCTAGCAACATCCTTGTTTCCCATGTTCCATACTTTGACAATAGTTGGCGTATCTTCAGTCCCAAGCAGATTAATTTTGACTTCTCCGTTTCCTTTGATGACGTGGACGTGGGCTGGTTCATGGTCGTTGGTGTAGATACGAACCAGAAAACTATCTTGGCGTAAAACCGTAGGCATAAAACCGTGAACGCATAAGTATAAAAAACAATTGGTTCAGTTATTTTTAGCATAAACGATATATTAGAGGGAAAATATCAGCACGTCCGATCTACTCCAAGATGGCGTTCTTATTTAGGGCAATTAACTCCCGGAACGCATCATTATCTAACTCCGTTAACCACGATTCATCGGAACCCACGATCGCCCCTGCCAATTTTTTCTTATCCTCAATCATCTCGTCAATCCGTTCTTCTAACGTTCCCATGGCCACAAATTTGTGGACAAAGACATTCTTAGTTTGGCCGATTCGGAAGGCGCGATCGGTAGCTTGGTCTTCCACAGCAGGATTCCACCACCGATCGAAATGAAAGACATGATTAGCTTTGGTCAGGGTGATGCCTACCCCAGCGGCTTTGAGGGAGAGGACAAAAATGGAGGGTTCGCTATCTGGGTCTTGGAATGCCTCGATCATGCTCTCCCGTTTGGTGCGGCTGGTGCCGCCGTGGAGATAGTAGGTATTAACGTGGCGGGTGTGGCGCAGGTATTTTTCCAGGGCATCGCCAATTTCGCGGAATTGGGTGAAGACGAGGGCGCTTTCCCCTTCCTCTACCACCTCGTCTACCATTTCCATCAGGCGGCTGAGTTTGTGCGATCGCTCCGGGGTAAAGTCACTCTCATCCTGCAAAAACTGGCGGGGATGGTTACAAATTTGCTTCAGTTTGGTCAGGGTTGCCAAGATCAAACCCTTGCGCT
>JBFRWC010000374.1:0-3733 GCA_051439365.1 Leptolyngbyaceae cyanobacterium | reverse complement strand
AGAGTCCTGCTGATATTCCGCCACTAATGTTAGGCGTGGCTCATTGGCCTGATAAACATAAATCAAACATCGTCGGGCATTGAGGGCATTGCACAAGCATTCTTCGGTGTGCCGCCAAATTGTATCTAGATCGAGAGTCCGACGAATATTCCAAGCGATATCACTCAGCAAATCTTGATAGTGATTAAACGGACTGTGGGCAACTGATTCCGATAGATTATTGGCTAATGTATTAGCCTCGGTCTCATCCACAGGACAAACACAACGTCCCAGTACCACGACCTGTTTGGGGGAACCATTGGGCACCAAAATTGGGCTGAGTAAGAGTTCAAATAAAAAGTAGCGGTCCCTTATCTGTATGGGGCAACGCAACCATGTGGGGGATTGTTCACTGATACATTGACGTACACAGTCTAGATAGGGTGCGATCGCCACTGGCTGGAAACCGTATTCCTCAAGCCTGGTGTAGGGTTGTGATGGTGCTTGGGGTAGTTGCTCAGAATATAACCCCGGTAGTGACGGGCATTGCCAGATAAATAGATGATAGGCTCCTTCCACATCCTGGATGTAGGTGACATCCGAACGATCAAATAATGCACAAGACCGAGCCTCTGACTCAGTGTCAGGTGAATCTGATGGCAAGAGGGGAAGATGGCTGTGCAAAGTCATCGGTAAACGTCTAAACAGGATGGAACATATAACCTAGGATACTGAACCAAGCCAATGATATCCAGCGTTATATTTGTGAGTCACAGAAATTGGACTATATCGACATCAGTCAGGGGTGGCAGGATGGTGAACTCATACATGTCTAGGGGAATAGCAAATGATTTAGAGCGCTTCTAGAGAGCCATAGTTCCTTATCGTTAAATAGGCTAGTAATTACAGCATGGAACTAGCGGCAATATGGAACTAGCGACAATATTGAGAGATGTTGGAAGAACGCTAACAAGTTGATCCAACACAGTGAAACCACCCTAACGATAACTTAGCCTAGCCCTAAAAAGCTGCTCTTGCTAGTCATTCCATTCACCACGAGCCGGAACAGGAGGATTACGCTCTAAATTGCGAGTCAAATCATCGTCGCGGCGCGCACCACCACGGAGCCACTGTCGCACAGCAACTTCGATGACCTTGCTAGGATCATCCGTAAGAAACTTGATCTGGCGCAAGAGATCACTGTCCAGTGCCACCGCAATTTCAACCTTGTCCTCATCAGCCTGGGCGACAGAGCCAGACTCGTTCGATTGGGTAGAATTAGTAGCCGAAAGTTCAGTAGATTGAGTCATAGCTTCACCGACAACGAGTTAGATTTCATTAGTTTGTAGGATTAGAGCTTACCCAAAATGGGCAAATGAATTGCTCTATCCCCATCATAGTACCTTGTCCAGTTGTCAATGATAGACTGAAACGCTTGTTTGAAAAGGTTTCCGAACCTTAAAGTTATAAGAATTTTCATCCTTTGCAATAGTTGTGTCAGACGCAATAGGCTGAAGACGCCAGGAACGGGTATCGGAGATAAGAATCACCCGTTTACCCAGTAACACTAGTCAGCATCCTGAAAGTTAACGTAAGTAACCGCCTCACCAATCCATAGGCTAATTAATCCGCTGGAGGACAACAAGCGATCGCTCCATTAGGAAAACTTTACACGTGCCTGTGTATTTGACCCCATCATCAATAAATAACGATTCTCTGGTGTCAATTTTAGTTTGCCAGTGCATAGCCCAGAGCGGATAGGGTAGTTCAAAGTCAACTGGGTCATGGTAATCATTGATGAGAATGAGGAAGCTGTCGTCCACAATGCGATCGCCCTGAGTTCCACGCCAGTTAAGTTCCTCTCCGTTTAGGAAAACGGTAACGGAGTTTAGGGATGAATCTTGCCATTGAGTCTCATCCATCTTGGTGCCGTCTGGGTTAAACCAGTCGATGGCGTGAACCTCTGAGTCAGGAGAGTCGGCCTCTTTAAGCCAATCTCGCTGACGAAAGATAGGATGGGCGTGGCGAAAATGAATCAGCTGCTGGGTAAACTGAACCAGGTCGGCGTTGTGTTCCCGGAGTTGCCAATCGAACCAGGAGAGAGGACTGTCCTGACAGTAACCATTGTTATTGCCCCGTTGCGATCGCCCCATTTCATCAACCCCCACCAGCATGGGTACCGCTTGGGAGAGCATTAAGCAAGCTAAAAAGTTGCGCTGCTGCCGCGCCCGTAGTTCTAGAACTTCGGGATCATCGGTTTCACCTTCCACACCGCAGTTCCAAGAACGGTTGTGACTTTCCCCATCGTGGTTACTTTCGTGGTTGGCTAAATTATGTTTCTGGTTGTAACAGACCAAATCCCTAAGGGTAAAACCATCATGGGCCGTAACAAAATTGATGCTGGCGTTAGGTTTTCGGCCATTACTGCGATACAAATCGGCACTACCCCTAAAGCGATGAGCAAATTCTGAGAGAGTTGTTCCTTCTCCCCGCCAAAAATCCCGTAGGGTATCTCTGTACCGATCGTTCCACTCGGACCATAATGGCGGAAATTGTCCCACTTGATAGCCCTTTTCCCCCAAATCCCAAGGTTCAGCTATGAGTTTCACCGTGGATAACACTGGATCTTGATGGATCAAGCTAAAAAACGGGGCTAGGGAGCTAATATCATAAGTCCCACGAGCTAAGGTTGGCGCTAAGTCAAACCGAAATCCATCTACGTGCATTTCTGTAACCCAGTAACGCAGGCTATCGGCAATTAGCTTGAGCGTTTGAGGATGGCAAACATTCAGGGAGTTGCCACATCCACTGAAATCCATGTAGTACCGGGGTCGATTTTCAGAAATCCGGTAGTAGGTGAGGTTATCAATGCCCCGCAGTGATAGGGTGGGGCCGCAGTGGTTCCCTTCCCCCGTGTGGTTATATACCACATCCAAAATGACCTCAATGCCTGCAGCGTGAAGGGTTTTAACCATATGTTTGAACTCCCGTACCTGCCCAGCGAGAGTTTTATCGGCACTGTAGCCAGAATAGGGGGCAAAATAGGCGATCGGGTCATAGCCCCAGTAGTTACGCAAACCTGTATCTACCAGATGACCGGGGTGGGCATTGTAGTGATGAATCGGCAATAGCTCTACGGCGGTAATTCCCAACGCTTGCAAATGCTCAACGGCGGCGGGGTGAGCCATCCCGGCATAGCTACCTTGCAATGCCTCTGGAATAGCGGGATGTTGTTTAGTAAACCCCCGCACATGCACTTCGTAAATGACAGTTTTGTGCCAGGGGGTATGCAGGGGGCGATCGCCCTCCCAATCAAAAGCAGGATCAACCACCACAGCCTTAGGGATGTAATAAGCATTATCAGTGGTGGAAAATGACAAATCCTGATCGGGATGTTCGATCTGATAACCAAAAATTTGGGGAGAAAACTGCACATCCCCGGTTAAGGCGCGAGCGTAGGGATCAATCAGTAACTTATGTTCATTAAAGCGATAGCCTTGTTTGGGCTGGTAGAGACCATGCACCCGAAACCCGTACTGCTGTCCCGGCTCCACACCCGGTAGATAGCCATGCCAGACAAAGTGTGTGCGTTCGATTAACGGTACACGGACTTCCTCCCCTATCTCATCAAACAGACAGAGGTCAACCCCAGTGGCATGTTCTGAAAACAATGCAAAGTTAGTGCCGTGTCCATCCCAGCTTGCTCCTAACGGAGTTGGGCTTCCTGGCCAACACTCAATGCTCATATGCTTGT
>JBFRWC010000373.1:0-9761 GCA_051439365.1 Leptolyngbyaceae cyanobacterium | reverse complement strand
GCAACTGCCAAGCAAACAAGGGGTGGGGCTAGCGAGAAAAATCGGCGGTGATGTGGCGTTGGCTTGTATGATGCAGCAACTCGTGACCAGTCAGTGGATTCATTACACCGATGCGGATGTGGTGTTGCCGGAGGATTTTTTGGGACCAAGTGAGCCGTTGGGGGAGTGGGAGAGTGAGGGAGTGAGAGAGGACCAGACTGCGGTGAAGTTGTATCCGTTTCGGCATCGGCCTTGGCATGAGGCGATCGCGCTTTACGAGATTTCCCTACGGTATTACGTGGTGCAGTTGGCGTGGGCGCGATCGCCCTATGCGTTCCACACGATTGGTAGTCTGATGTGTGTTAACAGTCTCCACTATGCCCAGGTGCGGGGGTTTCCCAAACGGAAGGCGGCAGAGGATTTTTATATGCTGAATAAGTTGGCGAAAACAGGGGCGGTAGTGCAGCTTCAACGGCCCATCGTCACGTTGGAGTCCCGCGTGTCCCATCGGGTACCGTTTGGCACTGGCGCAACCATGACACGCCTGTCGCAAACCCCGACATTTACTTTCTACCATCCCCAAATTTTCGTGCATCTACGGGACTGGCTCCAGTGCATTGATCAATTGTGGTCAGTGGATACTGAGGCGATCGCCCACTTGGAGCACTGGTTTTCCCACAGTCCTTGGGCCGATGCGCCGTGGATAGACCATGTGCTGGATATTGGCCTTACTCAGACGTTGCAACAGGCCCATCGTCAGAGTCGCGATCGCGCCCACTTCCATCGGTTTATGCAGACGTGGTTTGATGCCTTCCGCACACTCAAATTTGTTCACTATTTGCGGGATCATCACTATCCTTCGCTCAGCTTTGAGCAGTTGATGAGGGAGTTGGGGCGATCGCCCTTCTGGAAAGACACGGATGCTAGGGACACCCGATATAATCGTCCAGTTCCAGCATCATTTACCCTGGATGATTTCCAGCACTATTTACTGAATCAAGAAATCCGAATTGGCCAGACTGTTAAAGCAATACAGGCTGAATCATTCTCATCAAATAAACGCTAAATTTGCAAAAGACTTTAAGAATCATAATGATTATACTTTTAGTTGCGTATTAGGCAAGACAATTGTAGTTGATCAAGATTGATTATCGTATGGATATGGATAATAGCGAGCTACGGAAAAGACACTTTGCGGTTCTTCGCGAGAAATATCAAATAGGTCTGCACAGAAGTACTGCCTTTGATGATTTCCTTTATCTAATTTTGAGAAAAGCTGAACTTGGTATTCAAATCACAAGTTTGGAATTTCAATGGTTGGCCGAAAATCGTCTTTTCAAAACTATTGAAATTATTTCCATGCAGCACTATCAGAGAGATGATTTGAATCGACTAAAAGGCGAGTTTTTAAACCTAAAAGTTAAATATAAAATTCCAGAAGATTTAGATCTGCCGATTGACAGTCCAGTTTACCCAATACTCTGGAAACTAGAAACTGGAAAATTACTTGAGGATTCAGAGCTTGAGTTACTCAAAAGTTTCAAGCTTAAAGACACCCTCGGTTTAGTTGAAGATATTTTTATTTTTTCAAGACTAAAAACCAATTATAAAGCAACTCGATATGGAGAGTGTTTCCCAAAAGAGCCACTCTATTCAATTTTGAAAAAACTCGATACTAAAAATCCATTGTCTGACTCCGAGGCTAGCTGGCTTTTGGATCATGATTTTGAGGAAACATTGGAAATTCATTGGCAACTAGAGAAGGAACGAGAGGCGATCGCTGAATTCTCCAATCTAAAAACTAAATATAAAGTTGAATCATCTCAAAATATGTCTGTTTCTAGTCCACTCTACGCTGTTCTCAAAAAAATTGAGAACAAGCGAGACTTAGACGATTACGAGTGCCAATGGCTTGAGCGACAGGGGCTGAGTCGGTTAGCTAAAATTGATCAGATTCGCAAAGATGTAAAATTATTCAAGGAACTCAAAGTCAAGTATAAGGCCACTAAATACAAAGGGACTGATCCGTCTAGTAAATTATTCTTAATTCTGAAAAAAATCGCATCTGAGATCACAGAGGAAGACATTGAATGGTTAATCAGTGAAGGGCTGCTGGAAACAGCAGAAATGGCTAGAGCAAGGCATTTTAAGCTCCTGAAGGCCAAATATAGAATTGTAGGACAACTTGATGCTGATCCATTTTATGAAATTATGTGCAAGCTTGAGCGAGAGGAACGGCTTGATCCCAAACAAGTTATTCAATTGATTGAAGAAGGTCAATTGTCTCGACAGGGGAAAATTGCAATAGCTCACTACAGACTGGAAGCAATTTTTTATGAAACAGAATATCAGCGAACTGGAAATAAATGGAATTTGCCCAGTGCAAGTAGTAACTGGCGCAAGGCAAATGATCCCAAAAATGCACTAAAGACTACCAATGATGTGAATTGGGAAAACGTGAAAGAACCTAGTTTAAAATCGGCACTTTGGGTCACAAGAGGTGCGGCCTTCAGGGATCTCGGTCAACTAGATAACGCAGAAAACTGTGCGGCTGAGTCAATGGAGTGTCAACCTGAAAGCCACCAACCCTACACTTTAATGGGCGCAATTTACTATGACCGAGGTGAATATTCCGAGGGGGATCAATGGTTTGCAATGGCCGCCGAACGGGGTGCAAACGATGTGGATGATGAAATTGAAAGAGTTGTGAGAATGACCAAGGATAAGAACAAACGGCGAGAAGTGGCTAAATATCTGATTAACAAAGACTCAATTCGTTTCAGTTGGGCTAGCCCATATCTCAAGTAGATTCAATTCAACCTAAAAGACACAGTTTAAATATTAACCATTTTGGATATGCTGTCGAAATTCAATCATGGCATCGAGGGGTTCTGGATGGGTGACGTAGCGAGACAATCGCTCTAGGTCCAAATCGGGTAACAGCCTGCTGGCAGGAACCTGGACATAGTTGCCATCCTGGAGTTGATACAACTCAAACGCGCCTTTTTTCCAGAACCAAACTTCAGCTACGTCTAAGCCTTTGTAGACCTCCCGTTTGTCAATCCCGCCACTGGTTTCGATTACTTCTATGGCTAAATCGGGAAATTCCTTTTCAGTCCCCAGACAAAAGCAAGTGTCTGGTTCTGCCCCACGGAATTTCAAAGCTTGGCGAAAAGTCGTTGATCCCAACCCATAAAAGCGAGTGCGGGTTTCTTCAAAATACACCCCCAACAGTCGAGCAATATTGTCTTTTTGGGATTCATGTTTACGACTAGGGGCCAAAATTTCTAAGACTCCTTCTAAAAAGGTCACGCGATACCAGGGACGATTCGCCAGGTCTGCTAAAATCGCTTCGTAGTGTTGCCAATTCACCCCGCTCAGGGTGTAGCGCTCTTCCACTTCCTCTGGAGCGAGGGTGAGCGATCGCATAACGGGCGATCGCTCAATTGTTTGCAGCAGGGTCGGTGTCATGGAATGATTAGCCAATGTAAGCAAGCCCCTCTTTGAAAAACCGCTCCACACAGCGCACAAACAACTCGACTCCAGTGCCCAAGACCGTTTCATCAAAATCAAACCGGGGATGGTGATGGGGATAATTGAGACCCAACTCGGCATTGGCAGAACCCAAGAAGAAATAACAGCCGGGAACCTGCTGCAAAAAGAAGGACATATCTTCACCGCCCATTGTCTGGCACTCTGGCACCACTCCCTGAGGCGTTTCGATCACTGACTCTGCCACCGATCGCACCAATTCCGCCATCCCCCCATGGTTGACCGTGGGCGGATACAGTTGGCGATAGTCCAACTCGTAAGTGGCTCCGTAGCTCTGGCAGATTCCAGCAATCAGTTGCTCTAGGCGCTGGGGGAAAAAGCCATCTAAGGTGGGGTCAAAATAGCGCACCGTTCCGGCCAACTCCGCCACATCGGGAATCACATTGGGCGCTTTGCCAGCCTGAAATTTGCCCACAGTGACCACCCCGGAGACGATCGGGTCCAAATTCCGCGACACAATCGTCTGAATCGCCGACACCACATTAGCTCCCACCACAATCGGGTCCACGGTTTGCTGAGGAATGGCACCGTGTCCGCCTCGACCATGCAGGGTGCAATCGAACAGTTCCACCGCTGCCATCAAGGGACCGCTGCGGACGCCCACCGTGCCCAAGGGCAAGTTATTCCAGACGTGTAACCCAATGATGGCATCCACATCGGGGTTTTTCAGCACTCCCGCCTCAACCATTGGCTTTGCGCCCCCCGGCCCCTCCTCAGCGGGTTGGAAGATAATTTTGACGGTGCCGTGCAAGTCTTGACGGTGCTGAGACAGATACTGAGCGGTACCAAGAGCGATCGCCGTATGCCCATCATGACCACAGGCGTGCATCAGTCCATCCCGCTGGGATCGATAAGGCACCTGATTCATTTCGTGAATCGGCAAGGCATCCATATCCGCCCGGATCGCTAACACTGGCCCTGGATGTGTCCCTGGAATCACCGCGACTACCCCAGTTTGAGCAATGCCACTCTCATGATCAATGTTCCAAGCCGAGAGGCGATCGCACACCAACGCGGCAGTTTGTTGCTCCTGGAAGCCTAGTTCAGGATGCTGGTGCAATTGCCGCCGCCATTGGACGAGTTCGGTTTGTAAAGCTTGAATATCAGGGCGAATCGAATGGGATGCCAACATAAGGAAAGTTAACTACAAGTGAATTGACTAGTATTTACTTTCCATTATCACGGATTTCTGCTGAGTCGGACTAAAGGGGAGGCGCGATCGCCATTGAATAAGCAGGTTCAGCCGCCTCTGACCCAGCTTCTGAATTCGGCTCTGGGCTTCGTTCTGGGGTAAGGTCATCGGCCACTGGGTCGGTTGGTTCCATCAGACTTAGCCCTGGTGCTTCACCATCGTCCTTAGCGGTCGTGGCCAAAACTTTGACAATCGGCAACGCCACTTTCACTGTTGTCCCTGTCCCCAAGCCCTCGCTGTGAATACCAATCCTCCCCCCCATCCGTTCAATCAGATTCCGAGAGATCGCTAGTCCCAGCCCGGTGCCCCCATAGCGGCGAGTTTTGCTCCCATCTGCCATATAAAACGGGTTGCACAACTTGTCCAGTTTCGTGGCATCAATGCCAATCCCCGTATCGTGGATGGCCACCACCACCCAGTTCCCCGTCTGCCCTTCTACCTGGGGCAACACGGAGGCCCATTCCGGACCCTCTCCATAACTCTGCGGTTCATTCTGAATGCAGGTTTCAATGGTAATTCCCCCTTCTTCCGTAAACTTGAGCGCGTTATTGACAACGTTCAACAACACTTGCTTTAACTTAGCGGGATCAGCATGAACGAGTAAGGATGGACCGGGCTTATCTACCAACCACAGGCCACGCTGGGAGGCTTCCACCAACTCCAAGTCAATCACCTCGCGCATAATTTGGTCCAGCACAACATCTTCTGGAGCTAACGTCGAAGTACCTGACTCAATTTTGGCAATGTCTAAAATGTCGTTAATGATTTTGAGCAAATGAATGGCGGCTTCATCTGCTCGGTCTAGAAGTTCCATCTCTTCTTCCGGGCCATCGCACAAATCATCTTTGATCAGGCGCACGCAACCAATAATGCCATTCAAGGGCGTTCGGAGTTCGTGGGAGGTATTCGCGAGAATTTCGTCTTTGAGTTTATTCGCTGCTTGCGCTTCCTGCCATGCAGTCTCTAATTCTTTGGCCCGATCTTCTAACCGTTTCACCATATTCCCCAGGACGCTGGATAGCTGGTTAATCTCACGAATACGGAAGTTTTTAGGCACCTTTTGGGCAGAGCGGGGATCATGAATGCGCTGGGCATATTCCCCCAACTGCTCCAGCGGACGAGCCAAATCACGGGCCATATAAAGCATGGCCAACAGATGAGCAAAAATTAATCCACCCGTGAGCATCAAGACAATCCGCTTAATGTTGTTCAGGCCATATAGGGCACTATCTAATTGGGTGACGGCTAGCACTACCCAGGTTTCATTGTGGGTTGGGCTAACAATCACATCTGCAGAACTGTAGCCTGCAACCCATCTTTCTGTACTCCCTGAAAAGTTGTAGAGATAATTGACATCTTGGTCCCCTTCAAGCGCTTGCTCAACAATTTTTCTAAAATGGGAGACATCCATACTCTCATCGATATTCTTACCCACTTGTTCCTGTAACGGGTGAGCTAAAATGGTGCCTTGTTCGTCAATAATGACAGTAGAGCCAAGCAGCGATCGCCGCACCACGCTTTCTCGTAACCGCAGGTGCCCTCTCACCAACAAGACAGATTGCAATGTTCCATCTTGGCCATAGATGGGCGTACTCACCAACAAACTGAGTTGACTACGGGTAGATTGTTGGGCCTCAGGGGGAAGATCAGTCTGAACCTCCAAGGTGTAGGTGAAAAAAGGGTTCGCATTGCTGGCCATTGCATCTTGAGGCCAGTCCAAGAGGTTAAGCTTGGTTTCAGGAGTCGTTCCATTCTCCCAAAAGGGAATATCACACGTTCCAGCAATAGGAGTTCCAGTTCGCCAGTCTGCCAGTTGCACACAAGGATCACTCAAGGGGATTTGATGGGATAAATGCCCTAAAAAGTCTTGGGCCTCGTCTAGATTTCCGGTGCGGAGAGTGAGAGTTTCGCCAGCCGCCACGAGGCTCGTTTGGAGCGCTTTCAAGGTTGTCTCCAATGCCTGCGACTTGCTGTCTGCGCTTTCACGCAAGTTTTCCTTTGCTGTTTGCTCAAATGTTGTCCGCGCCTGCCGAAAGGCCACAGCCACCCCAATCAGTAGCACAGGAAGGCTGACTAGAATAATCCGTAGCAGTAGGATACGACGGAATGAGGGTTGTCTGGATAGCTTCATATGCAACATGTAGTTGGAGGATTGAGTCTGGCCCTGAACGTATTTTTCTAGGTTAGTATTCAATCGAAACCACTGTGCCCAATACGGGACTAAACCTGGATGTATTCAGTGTTTCTTTACAGACAAGGTAGACATGTAAAGAGTCGGTGAAGCCTAACCTGGGACAATCAATAACTCAAGTTTAAGTTAACTTTGGCTTTCATGGTAGGGACCAAAGGTGCCAGCGATCGCTCAATGGACCAGAACTCCATGTACCCGAATCACTCAGATAACGTAATACTAGATGATGTAAGCACTCAGATAGTCTCAAGATTCTTGTAACTCAATGGTGAACCAATCCGACCTCTCATATTCCTTAACATGGGTGAATCACGTTGCTGATGTGTCACAGCCGCAATGGAATCAGTTGGCGATCGCGCTCAAGACCCCCTTTTTTGAATGGGAATGGCTGAATGCGATGGAAGTGTCGGGCAGTGTCTCCCCACGGGCCGGATGGCAACCCCAGCACCTCGTGGTCTGGCAGGGGAATGACGTGGTGGCGATCGCGCCTCTCTATCTCAAGGGCCACAGCTACGGAGAATTTGTATTTGACCAACAGTGGGCTGATTTGGCCTATCGGTTGGGGATCGAATACTATCCCAAGTTACTGGGCATGTCACCGTTTACCCCTGTAGAGGGCTATCGTTTTTTAATCGCACCAGGCCATGATGAGGCCACCATCACGGGGCTGATGGTGGCGGAAATCGATCGCTTTTGTCAGCAAAACCGTATTGTCAGTTGCAATTTTCTCTATGTGGAGCCGGAGTGGCGATCGCAGATGGAAGCCCTTGGATTTATCCCCTGGCTTCACCACAGCTACATCTGGAGTAACCAGACTTATGCCAACTTTGACGACTACTTAGGCCAGTTTAATGCCAACCAGCGTCGCAATATCAAGCGAGAGCGGAAAGCCATCGGCAAAGCGGGGTTGCGGATGCACGTCTGGGATAGTGCGGATCGACCCAGTTCCCTCTACGCCAAAATGTACGAGTACTACAGCGATACCTGCGATAAATTTGGCTGGTGGGGCAGTAAGTATCTCACCCGCCATTTCTTTGAGCATTTGGAAGACTGCTTTGCCCATCGCGTCCTATTTGTCACCGCTTACCAAGAAGACGGTCCCCATGCCGAACCTGAAAATCCCCTAGGGATGTCCTTCTGTCTACACAAGGACACGCAAATGTATGGGCGCTACTGGGGGTCAGCAGAGGAAGTCGATTGTTTACACTTTAATGCCTGCTACTACACCCCAATTGAGTGGGCGATCGCTCACAGCGTTCAAACCTTTGACCCCGGTGCAGGCGGTCGTCACAAAAAACGACGGGGGTTCCCAGCAACTCCTAATCATAGCTTGCACCGCTTTTATGATGATCGACTTAGGTCGGTTCTCTCCCGTTATCTCAAGGAGGTGAACCAGCTAGAACAACAGGAAATTGCCTCGATCAACCATGCCCTGCCATTGAAGAAAAGCGAGCAATAGTAAGGGCTCCAGTGGGGAAACTTGTCGGGTAACGGTCCAGCAAACTTGGCGACTGAAGCCTAGTCTGCGCTCCTAAATTCTACAAGAGGGAAAGCTAATTGGAATCACTGTTGTACTGCTTAAAGATGCGAAGACAATTGCGTTGCCCTGGATTTTGGTCATATTCAAAACTATCCGCAATGTGCTGAATCAAGCCCAAGCCACGTCCCCCTTCAGAGCCAGGATCTACCTCGGCGGACCGCTGCACATACTCATCAAAGTCAAACCCTGGCCCCTCATCCCAAATCCGAAATTCAATCGACGCTTCGGTCACACAGGCTTCAATATCAATGGGCGTATTCGCAGGCTTGCCCTCATGAGCGTGCCGAACGGCATTAGTGAACCCTTCTGCTAGGGCAAGCTGACACTGATACCAAACCATCTTTGGGGCAGGAACTTCGAGCTGATCAAACCAGGCCAGGACATCCTCTAGCGCAGTCAAATCAGTGAACACTTGAATATGTGAGTCTTTGAGCCACTCCAAGGCTGAAAACATCCTTTCTGTGGGGACAACGGTTTGTCTCTGGCCGAATCCATGTAACATGCTGCAAAAGCTAAATCTCATTTCTCTAAGCCGCTTCAAATCTGGAATACATATCTATTTCCAAAAACAGTCAGGTCAGGTGTAGTCAGAGAATTCAAGGGACGCTTTGCCGAAGACACACCTAATTGTAAAGCAAGATTCATGGTAGATGCCTGCATTTTGCTCGACTTTACCCGACTTTCATTCCTGTTAACTGCCCGTGAAAAAGCGATACACCCTTTCTTGAAAACCTACATGCCCCGCCAAGCTATAGGAGTCGCAAAAACGCCCATAACCAGATGAGGAACGGCACCCGTTGCTCTGCACCACACTGTCACCTATTAACAAGCAAACCTCTATCAAGATTGTACTACCTGTTCATGCCGAAAAACGGCCCATGCACGATATCCAACTAGAACTGAGCGCACAAGTTACATTCTTCGACAGTGAACTGGAAATCCCAGACTAGAATCCTTTCTCTGAGTTTTCTTAATACTTCTCAATATCTGTGTGTGATGTAGGTGACTGCCCCGTTGCTCCTAATCTGCAACTCAATCGAAGTTTTAGCCACACAGGCTTCAATATCGATAGGCGTATTCGCAGGCTTACCCTCGTGAGCGTGCCGAACGGCATTGGTGAACCCTTCTGCTAGGGCAAGCTGACACTCATACCAAACCATCTTTGGGGCAGGCACTTCAAGCTGATCAAACCAGGCCAGTACATCCTCTAGCGCAATCAAATCAGTGGGAACTTGAATACGTGATCTCTTAAGCCACTCCAAGGCTGAAAACATCCTTTCTGTAGGGACAACGGTTTGTCTCTGGCC
>JBFRWC010000372.1:0-4647 GCA_051439365.1 Leptolyngbyaceae cyanobacterium | reverse complement strand
ACCCAACACTTAGGGATAAGCTGATTGCCATTTAATTTGCGTAGGATGGGTTAGGCGTTAGCCGCAACCCATCGGGTAGTTTATTGTCACGCAGATTCCTTAGCTTTTGTTAAATCCTTGATCCTTCGTCATCGGTCGTATTCCGGAATCATCAATCATTTATGCCAAACGTTCCCAAAATCAAGCTGATCACCGTTGGTAAGGTCAAGAAAGCCTGGATTCGGCAGGGGATTGAGACCTACCTGAAGCGAGTGCCAGAGTTGACCCTGACGGTGATCAAAGATGCAGGACTAGAGAAAGAAGCAACAAAGGTACTGGAACTGAAAAAGGGGAGCGATCGCCTGATTGTTCTTGCTGATGAAGGCAAGACCCAATCCTCAGTACAGTTCGCCCAATGGATTGGCCAAGCCGATTCCGGAACCCTACTGTTTTTCATTGGGGGGGCAGAAGGGGTGAGCGATCGCATCAAACAAGCAGCCGATGGCCTGCTGAGCTTATCGCCCATGACCTTTCCCCATGAACTGGCCCAACTGATGTTTGTGGAGCAGGTGTATCGGGCCAAGACAATTTTGCAGGGGCAAGATTATCACAAATAATGCCGAGGAATGCCGAGGAACGTCAAGGAATGCAGGGGGGCGATCGCGTCCCGTTTCAGGTTTCAGCCAGCATCTTCATGGGCGATCGCGCCACGAGTGGATGAGACACGCTATATTACCTGGTGTTACTTATTCTAATTAAGGCAACTGATGGAAGCAATCGAATCCTCACCTGAAATCGTCTCGTCGTTTAGCTTATTGGTCCTGTTGGTTTCCACTGTGGCAGCAGGAATCAGTGCTCAGGTTTTGGGACGCTTATGGAAAGTCCCCAGCATCGTCTTTCTGTTGCTGTTTGGTGTTCTGTTAGGCCCCAGCGTCGCCAATGTGATCAACCCAAAGTACCTAGGACAAGACGGGTTGGAGGTGCTGATTGCCCTAGCCGTTGCCATCATCCTGTTTGAAGGGGGGCTGACGTTAGATCTGCGGAATCTAAGCAAAGCCTCGACGACGTTACGGAACCTGGTTACGATCGGCAGCGCGATCGCCCTCGTCGGTGGTGGATTGGCCGCTCATTACATTGGAGGGCTTCCCTGGCAGCTCTCGTACTTGTACGCCGCATTAGTGGTTGTCACCGGGCCAACAGTGATTGGTCCCCTGTTGCAACAAGTGAATGTGGATCGGCGCATTGCTACCGTGTTGGAAGGGGAGGGAGTGCTGATTGACCCCGTGGGAGCATTTTTAGCGATCTTGGTGCTCAATGCCATCATCGAAGCCCCCAACCCCACTACACTCGCTGCCAACCTTTTCACCCGCATTGCCATTGGCATTGCCATTGGCGGAACGGCGGGGTGGGGACTAGGCTGGGTGCTCAAACAAACCCATTTTCTGGATGAAAACCTTAAAAGCTTAGTAGTTTTGGCCGGAGTGTGGAGCTTATTTGCCTTTTCCCAATCGGTTCAGGATGAATCCGGGTTGATGGCCACGGTGGTGGCAGGGCTGGTGTTGAGCAAGTCGGAAGTGCCAGAACAGCGATCGCTCAAACGATTTCAGGGGCAATTGACCGTGCTGGGGGTCTCAGTGTTGTTTATTTTGCTGGCCGCAGATCTTTCCCTGGAAACACTGCTGGACCTGAGTTGGGGAAGTGTGCTGACCATTTTTACCCTCATGTTTGTGGTGCGGCCCTTGAATATTTGGGTCTGCACCTGGGGCAGTGAGTTTAATTGGCGGCAGAAGTTGTTTATTAGCTGGATTGGCCCCAAGGGGATCGTTTCAGCGTCGGTCGCCTCGTTATTTGCGATCTCGTTGAATGAACGGGGGATTCCTGGGGGCGACACGATCAAAGCCTTAGTGTTCCTGACGATCATTGTTACGGTGGTCGTTCAGGGCTTGACCGCCCAGTGGGTGGCCAACGTCCTCCAGGTCAACGCCACGGATGCCAAGGGTGCGGTCATTGTGGGATCAAACCCCTTGGCCCGACTGATTGCCCACTTGTTTCAGGAACGGGATGAACCAGTGGTATTCATTGAAACCAAGGCCGAGGAAGTGAGAGCAGCGGAGGACGAAAACTTTACGGTCTTCTTCAAAAGTGCGATGAATCCAGAGGTGTTGGAAGAAGCTGGCTTAGATTCAATGGGAACGTTTTTGGCAATGACTAAAAATACGGAGATCAACTATGTTTTGGCCCAACGGGCGGTGGAGGAATTTTCGCCGCCTAGGGTTTTAGCACTCTGTTCTAGTGAAATTCATGATCCCGCCAATGCCAGTAGTAAGGTGCAACCTGCGTTAACCCTGGATCTAGATGTCAAAAGTTGGAATCAACACATTGAAACGGGGGATGTCAAATTAATTGAAACCGAATTTGAGCCAGACGGATTTATGTATCAGCAGACTTATCTGCAAGCCCTGATTGATGCGGGGGAGATTGTGCCATTGTTAGTCAAGCGCCAGGATCGACTACAAGTGGTTCGGGCTGGCCAAGCCTGGGAGCCAAGTGATCAAATCTTTTGCCTACTCTATGAACCGAAGCCTCGGCTGGTTCTACGGTTGTCCGAGTCCCAACAGGCCCGTGGCAGTCGGCTCACGCTGGAGAAGTTGCCAACGGTGAAGGAGTTGCCTGTTCCCGCTGACCGCAAGAGTGACATTGAAGCAGTGACTCAAGAGATCCTCACCACTAGTGTAGGTGAGGAAAACATGAATTAGAGTTAAGTTTTGACGACTATTGCATCACAGGGCTAACTTGACCATTCCGGCGGGAGTAATATGCTGGGGTGCAGTCACGACTGAACAGAAGAGAAAGAGAGAAAGCAAAAGGAATCGCACGATGCCAGATCAGATCCACGGCCACGATGTCATGCACATGATGCTAGAGCAGGGCCAGTCTTACACCAAAGATACCCTCCGGACTGCCATTGTTGATCGGTTTGGGGCCGACACCCGTTTCCATACCTGTTCCGCTGAGGGGCTGACCGCAGGCGAGTTAGTAGAGTTCCTGGCCCAAAAAGGAAAATTTGTTGAGACCGTGGCCGGATTCAACACAGCTCCCGACAAAATCTGCGATCACTGATGAATTCAGCCGCAGAGATTCTGGCGATCGCACGACAGGCGGGATTACCAGAAGATATGTCTCCTGAACTATGGGCACGGCTGGAAACCCAAGTGCGCCATGAAGATGGCGATCCTTATCTTGGGTTAGCCGTGGTTGAGTTTGATACGGAAACCATCGATGGTCCTGGTCCCAGCCCTGACGGTAGCTTGGGCAGCTACACCGACATCATTTGCCTTTTGGCTGCAAACAGTGATGGCAAGTTTGCTCCGACGGCTATTATTGATGAGTTAGTGGATTGCGATGCTCATTACAGAGTTGGATTCACTCATCGGGGGCAAGCCTTCGAGGTCAAGGTTGAAAATCAGAGTGACTGGTTTCAAGGTGAGGTGGTGGACCTGATTAACCAAGCACTAGAAGCCACTCAGATTCCCCAGCGATTCCATCTGATTCCAGTTCTAGACCAGATTGCTTACTTGGCCTTTCTGTCCAAGCCAGTTTGCGATCGCGCTCAAGCCCTTGGGCTTTGGCCTTCCATCGACGAGTTGTTAGCCGAAAATGGTCTGAGCGGTTAGCTTGTGGGATATCGCACCCGCATCACGCACCGGGAATAGCCAGTTGACCAACCATCTTAAGAAAATCTAAACAGGGCCGATTTCGCAGTCCCCCTTACAGAATCGCCCCCAACGAATCCGGCTTAATAAGAGAATTACTTCGCTTCGGGGATTTTGGTATGCAAGCCGTTGGGTTACTCAATAAGTTTGATCAGTGCGTTCTGAATATGGCGCTCATTCACATGTGCAATAGTGAAAGCCATGTGGGACAAGAGATGCGCCGTCAATACAACACCTGGAAACAAGATTCTGATGATCCGGTGCATAATCCTTGGCTCGACATCCATCAATTCACCATTTTTATCCCCCATCCAAGTCAAGAATATGAAGGACTGACCCTAGAAGCAGGGCTCAGCCAGGGATATAACGTGGAAGTTGAACCGGTTCACGACCCCAGCAGTCTCATCTATGACGTGCGCCAGGGCGGACATTTTGTGGCGGTGATGAAGCAAAAGCAAGTGGATGGCGAGTTTGCGATCGCCGCTACGGGAATTTTTGTTCGTTCTCTCGCATTACTCAGCCTGGATGTGGTGATCGATCTGATGGAAGGCGAAACCCAGCCCATTGTGGTGAGACATCCCATTATTCGCGACTATCCCCAGGATTGGGAAACCATCCTCCGGCAATTCTTGCAGAAAGAAATCAGTGATGATGGTCTCCCCCGCCTGGTGGGTTATGTCGATGGCAGCTTGAATCAGGACTACCGCTCCCCCTCTTGGCGGGATATTTATCAGGCCGGCAGTGGGTTATTGAGTCTTTAGGCGTAACAGGGACCAAGCTAGAGCCAATTTCCGACCATAATGTAGGGCGACCAGTAAGAGGGGTGCTTGAAATCAGGGTGTTCCCGAAGTTTCATTTGCGCTCGCTGCAGGGGTTGGGCGCGGCTGATGGTAGGGAATTCGGCAAGCTGTTGGTAAAATTCTGTCATCATGGTCGCGGCGGCTTCGTCGTATAC
>JBFRWC010000371.1:0-19564 GCA_051439365.1 Leptolyngbyaceae cyanobacterium | reverse complement strand
GGGTGGGGGAGTGGGGGAGTGGGGGAGTTCTTAGTTTTGAGTGGGGGCGATCGGGTTTGTTGGTGAGGGGGCGATCGCCAAAGCATAGCTAAGCCAGACGCAGGCCTTGAGAAATATTGGGGGGCGATACGTGCTCCACACAGATAAACCAACGCTCTACTGGTTTAGGAGATTGCGTAGTGGTTGAGGTTATGATGACGGTAAGGGGGCGATCGCCCAACCTACTGTGTGAGTAGTAAAGAAATTAAATCTCTTGAAAACTGATTATGGCAGCACCTATCAAACTCCTTATTCCTTTTGAAGCACTGGCTGAGGCGATCGCTCATCTTGAACAGGACGAACTGTTACGGTTGCGTCATCTCCTGGATCAACACCTCAACAACGATGAGGAGAATGAGATGCAATCATTACTGGCTGAACGCGGATGTCAATTGCCCCTGAAAGAAGGCTTGTCCCTCACGCCAGAAGTCTTTCAGAGTGGTGAATCATCCGTTTCTACCGAGCATGACCATATTGCTGCACAGAACTTTGAGGCAGAACCGTGAATGCTGTCATTGTTGACACAGGGCCGCTCTACGCTGAAATAGACCAAAGCGATCAATATCATCAACAAGCCAGATCGCAGCTAATGAGTCTAAACCAAAACCATACCCAGCTCATTATTCCCTATCCCATTTTCCTTGAAAGTCATAAGCTGGTGCTATACAAATGTGGTAACTACGTTGCCAATGTTTTTGTGAATCGCATCAAAAGTGAGACTAATTTAGTTAACCCAACTGTCCAAGATTATCAACTTGCCCATAATCTATTAAGTCAGTTCCCAGATCAAAAAATCACCCTATTTGATGCGATCGTGGCCATCCTATCTCAACAATTCAATATTCCTGTGTGGACCTACGATTATCACTTTGACATAATGGGCATCGAAGTTTGGAGATAGTTTGAAGGCGATCGCTTTGGTTGACGTAACGATTTGGGGGCATCGGATTTCCTCGGTGAGGGGGCGATCGCCAAAGCATAGCCAAGCCAAACGCAGGACTTGAGGAATATTGGGGGGCGATCGCTATGGCTGATGTAACGATTTAGGAGCGATATTTCTGTTGGAGCGGTATTGCGCGATCGGGTTTATTGAGTGAGGGAGCGATGAGCGTTTAGGCCGGTTTCACTTGTTTCTGTGATTGTCTCGGACCGGAAATCTCTGTAAAATTTCCGACTATCCAGAAACGGTGAGCTAAATTAGGGGAAGGTACGCTGGTATTGCTTTGGAGAAGGGCGATCGCACTCCTCTCTCCTACCCATCCTGCGTTGGCCCCTTAGTTTACCCAAACATAATCCATTGGTCATTCACTGATATTGCATTGTGCTGCACCGTTCTCTCAGCTTGATTCCGTTTGCCTTAGTTTAATCCTTCGTTAACAATCACTCGAAAGTGCTATGGATATCGTTTCACTGACCCCTATCTTCTGGCTCATTGTTGGCATCACCCTATGCGTGATGGAAGTGGCTCTGCCAACGGCTTTTATGGAGGTGGTTTTGGGCGTGGGAGCGATCATTGTGGCGTTCATTGCCCTGGTTGTTCCCTCGTTCGGCCTCCAAGTGGTGATTTGGATGGGATTGTCGTTGCTATTGCTGGCGCTGGTGCGGCGATTTCTACCCAAAGCTAGTGCCTTCAAAATGGAAGCGTCGCGGGAGGCCCAAACTTTGACTGCCATTCCTGTGGGAGATGCGGGGCGGGTGTTGTACGAAGGGGGATCATGGCGGGCGCGATGTGGGGATGAAACATTGGCGATCGCGGCTGATGAGAAGGTTTACGTGGTCGCCCGTAAAGGCAATACTCTGGTGGTTGTGCCTCAAGCCACTGCATGGCCGCTGGAAGCATGATCAATACCTGCTTAAACTACAGAATTAATCCACGAATTCATTTGGGAGAGAAATCTTAGCTATGGGACCGTTTATCAGTTTAGTCGTACTAGCATTCGCAGGGATGGCCACCTTTGGCTCCTTTCGGATTATTCGGGAAGGGGATCAGGCTTTGGTTGAACGATTAGGCAGCTATTCAGGACGAAAATTAAATCCTGGCCTGCGGCTCACTGTGCCGTTCATTGATAGCGTGGTTCATCAGCAGACCATCCGGGAGAAGGTCCTGGATATTCCTCCCCAGAAATGTATTACTCGTGATAATGTCGCTATTTCCGTAGATGCGGTAGTGTATTGGCGAATTATGGAGTTGGAAAAGGCTAGCTATAAGGTGGAAAATCTGCGGGATGCGATGGTGAATTTGGTGCTGACTCAAATTCGGGCGGAGATGGGCCAGTTGGAACTAGACGAAACTTTTACCGCCAGAACCGAGATTAACGAGACCCTGTTGCGGGAATTGGATATTGCCACTGATCCGTGGGGGGTGAAGGTCACCCGTGTTGAGTTGCGGGACATTGTGCCTTCCAAGGATGTGCAGGATTCGATGGAATTGCAGATGTCGGCAGAGCGGCGCAAACGGGCGGCGATTCTGACTTCAGAGGGAGAACGAGAAGCGGCCATTAACTCGGCTCGTGGTAAGGCGGAGTCTCAGGTGTTGGAAGCGGAGGCCCAACAAAAGGCGGCCATTTTGCGGGCGGAAGGAGAGCAAAAGGTAATTGTCCTCAAGGCTCAGGCCCAGCGGCAAGAGGAGGTACTCAAAGCTCAAGCGACGGCTGAGGCACTTCAGGTAATTTCCAAAACTCTGAAGGCTGATCCAGCAACCCATGAGGCGTTGCAATACCTGATTGCTCAGCAGTATTTGACGATGGGCACTCAGATTGGGAGCAGCGATAGCAGTAAGGTAATGTTCATGGACCCTCGCAGCATTCCGGCTACGGTGGAAGGGATGAAGTCGATTATTGAGGAGAATACGAAGGCTTAGCCACTAAATAACGGGGATGGGATGTCAGGTGGGATGGCGATCGCTACAATACGAGGTGCGATCCACTCTGTCCCAACTGGTTATTTTTGGCTCCATCTTGCCCATGTTTTCCATCCCATCTTTTCCTTCCAGACCTCACCAATTGCGTCTGACCGCCGTCGGCCTGATCCCCTGTCTGCTGTCTGGGGTCATCAGCACCTTTGGCTCTTCTGCCCTGGCGGTAAATCCCTCAGCAGCATCTCAATTGGCCCAACAGGCTAACACGACTGGGGTTGCACCCAGGGAAATTCCAGTGGCCGATGAAACCGTCGAATGCGAAATTCTGATTGTGGGCGGGGGGCTGGCGGGGATTGCGGCGGCCTATGAAAGTCTGTTGGTAGGGCGGACGGTGTGCATGACTGAGTTGACGGATTGGTTGGGGGGACAGGTTTCCTCTCAGGGCACATCGGCCTTGGATGAGGCGGGGGGACAGCGATCGCGTCTGTTCTATTCCAAGGGTTACAAAGAACTGCGCGATCGCATCGAAGATCATTACGGCCTGCTCAATCCGGGGGACTGTTGGGTCAGTGTCGCTTGTTATTTGCCCAATGATGCTCACGAGATCTTATTGGAACAACTGGAAGATGCGGAAGATGAAGGGAATGGAGAACTCAAGTGGTTTCCCTCAACCGTGATCAAAGATGTGGTCCTGAGTGCGGATGGGCGGCTGATTGAAGGGGCGATCGCCATCCATCACACCCCCGCACCCAATAGTCTTCCCCTCAACACCGAACCCTTGTCGGCCATGATCGAGGATGCTTATCGTTACGAAGATTCCGATCGGTTTACCAAAACCGTAATCCAATTTGTCCCCAAAGCTACAGATACGACTGCAACCAACACCGCCCCTGATTGGTACGTGATTGAAGCCACGGAAACAGGGGAATTGATTGCCCTAGCCGATGTCCCCTACCGCGTCGGCATCGATCCCCGCAGCTATCTCAACCCCTCTTCCGCTAGCGAATCCGGTGATCCCTACTGCACCCAAGGGTTCACCTACACCTTTGCCTTTGAGCAAACCGAGGCACCCCAAGAACAGATCCAGCCGCCCTTTTACGATCGCTATGTGCCCTATTATGGCTGGGACCCCAACCCTGTCTTGGCCGATTTTGATACAGTGTTTACCTATCGGCGGATTTGGGCACCAGATGCGGATGAGCGGGAAAATAATGTGCCTCGGTTTGGCATATCCGTGCCCCAACCAGGGGATATTTCTATGCAGAATTGGGTGTGGGGTAATGATTACCGCCCCGGTACTGCACAGGACAACTTGGTTTACACCCGTGAACAGCTACAACAACTGGGCCAGCTTGAGCCAGGGGGCTGGTTGGGAGGCTTGCGAACGGAAACCCTGAAATATGGTGAGGAACTGGCCCTCGGCTTTTACTATTGGCTGGTGGCAGGCACCACCGATTCTTGGCAGGAGCGCCGAGCCGCCGCAGGCCATGAAGTAACGGACAAAGTACCCCATCCCAACCATCGCTTACTAATGGGATTGGATGCGCCAATGGGAACGGTTCACGGGCTATCCAAATATCCCTATATTCGCGAAGGGCGACGGATTTTAGGCCGACCGTCTTATAGTCAACCCGATGGATTTAGCATCAGTGAAATTGATATTTCTCGCCAGGATTATCAGGATGAGTTTTACCGCGATAATCTGACATCATCAACCTTTCGGGCCTTGTGGGGAGCGATCGCCGGACTGGAAGCCACCAACGCCATCCGCACCGGACAAGCCCCAGAAGACATCCCCCGCCGGACCCGCTCCACTATCTTCCCCGATTCCGTCGGCATTGCTCAGTACGCCATCGACTTTCACCCCTGCATGGCCGAATCCCCAGCGGAGAAACCGGGCAACATTGAGCGTCCCGGCACCCGCCAAGGTCAGGGCCAAACCTACCCTGGCCAGATTCCCCTAAGAGCCATGATTCCCCAACAGCTTGACAACCTGTTGGTGGCTAGCAAGAGCATTGCTGCCAGCCATATTGCTGCCGCTGCCTACCGCGTCCATTCCTTCGAGTGGTCTGTAGGGGCCGCCGCTGGCACTACTGCCGACTTTGCCCTAGAGCAAGATATCCTGCCGTTTGAACTGGTAAATGATTTACCCCGCATTGAACCCCAACTGATTCAACTGCAACAGCAATTAGTAGACAACGGCAACCCCATCGAGTTTCCTGACACCTCTATTTTTAATTTGGATTGGGAAGACTGGAAAGTCTGGGGCAGCTAAACGAAATCAGATCTCCCAGACCTTCACGAAACTGGCTGGCTTGCAAATCTGATCAAACTCCAGCAAACAACTGTTCTAGTGTTTGTTGAGGGGCGTCCGATCGCGCCACAATTTCCACCACCTTGTTCTGTGCTGCCTCCTGTAACAGAGCATCTACGGCTACCTGGGCCACCTTAGTCCGAGGAATACTGCCCTCAAAGAGGGTGTCGGCCTTTTCCATCACAATATTGTCGGTATTGTCTTCGTTTTTAAGACCACCGGGCCGGACGATGGTGTAAGGTAAACCACTGGATTGGATGTAGGCTTCTGCTTGCGCTTTCCAAAATAACACCAGCCAGAAAATGTTGAGGAAATGGAAAAACTGGGAGACACACATGGAAGAGACCAGAACAAAGTGCTGCATCTTCGCCTCCTTCGCGATTTTGACCAAATTCTGAGTGCCCACATAGTCCACTAAGAAAGGCCCCGCTGGATTCAAACTGGGACGGGCACCTGTGGCACAAATCAGCATGGTGCAATCTGCGATCGCCTCCTGTAAACCGCTCAGGTTCAGCACATCACCCACCACGAGTTCCACAGAGCCAGCCTCTGCCGTCGATAGACTATCCGCCAAAATTTCTTGACCCCGTTCCATGTCCCGTACTAGTGCCCGTACGGCAATATTACGGTTGACTAATTCCTTCACAACCCGACGACCTGTCTCGCCCGTAGCCCCTGCAACAAATACTTTCATAAGACTTCCACAATGGTTAACGAATCGCTGTGCCTAAACATTAAATAATGTAACTAAAAATAATGTAACTGAATATGACAATGGTTGGTTGGCTGGTAGGAAAGCAAGGAAGTAAAGAGACTACCCCTAACATAGAGACGTTGACCCGTTTCTTAGGCATCAGTAAGGTGTGAGAACAACCGCCCAATTTGTGAAGTTATGGCCCAAGGCGGCAAGTTAAATCATAAGTATTCCATTAATTGTGGGCTGTTCTCGTTTTTTCCGAGGTCTTGTGGGGAATGCTATGGGTGGGTGGTGTAGCCTTCCGAGATGTGTGACTAGGTTCTACTTTGGTCCTATTTGGATTCTACGTAGATCAGTCGAGGTCTAATTCTTAACAACAGGCTACGGTGGTACACAAATATAGATTGTTGTCTCATACTATATTTGGACAAGTCCTCTTTCCCTCTGTATTGGACAGCTATCTATAGCACCATCATTTAGTTAGATAAACGGGAAAACAGTTATGCAGGCGAATTCAGCAGATCAAATGTTTGAGGTGTCATCTGATTTTATTGCCCCTAGTGCGATCGCAGTGAATGACGAGTTGCACGATAGCTCAGATGAAGTGATTGAACCCATGTGTTTCCGAGGCGAATTTGCCAACATCATGGAAATGCTGGCTGATCCCCCTACTGTGGCCCAGTACCTGGATGAACATCAAGGTTGGTTCTGTCGCTGTGCTCGCCCCATGACTTCTGAACCCTTGGGTGAGAACGGCTATGCCCTCACGGTTGGCCGTTTTCGCTCCTTTGGCTACGAAGTTGAGCCGAAGGTTGGCCTCTGCTTGCTTCCCGCCGATAGCCAGGGGGTATATCGAATCAAAACGGTGGAAATTCCTGGCTACCAAGCTCCTGGCTATGAGGTAGATTTTAATGCCTCTCTCCAGCTGATAGAAACAAAGGTCGGGGATGAGGTGATGACAATGGTGGATTGGGAACTAGACTTAAAAGTGCGTATCCACTTTCCCCGCTTCATTTACGCATTGCCCAAGTCACTCATTCAAGGGACAGGCGATCGCCTCCTCAACCAAATTGTGCGGCAAGTCTCCAAGCGGCTCACCCACAAGGTTCAAGACGACTTCCACAAGACCATTGGGGTCTCGTTTCCCAAACGTCGCCGTCGGGTCATGTGGCAAAACTAGTCCAGGGATAACCTTACTGCCTCGCTGGGTGTTATTGTAGCTATCATGACTCTCGTACCTAACCTGACCAGTCAGTCCACCCTAGAGGAACTTTGGCTGAGTGAATACCAAGTTGACCCTGATACGCTAGGTGATGTCATTGTTTCCCAGTTTGAGCAGCAACCTGAGTTACCGGGGGTTCTAATCTTGGACCCGGCAGGTGACTTAATGGGAATGGTGTCTCGCCATCAGCTCTACCATGAACTGAGCCAACCCTTTGCCCTTGAGTTATTTCTCAAGCGCCCGATCCAGACCTTTTTGGAGGTTAATCCTCGTTGCTCTGAACCCTTAATTCTGAACTACGACGAACGCATTGATGTGGCAGTGCGGCTGAGCTTGGAGCGCCCCCCGGATGAGATGCTTGAACCCATTGTGGTGGAATTCCAGCATCCCCAGTTGCCGGATATGCACAGCCACTTTTTGCTGGATTGCCATACATTGCTGGTAGCGCATTCCCAAATTCTCGATGTTGTCAATAACCAAATGCAGCAGCAGGCCGCACTTCTGGAGCAAGAGCGGCGCAAAGTCCAAACCTATGCCAATCAGTTGGAATCACAACAAACTGAGATTCAGGAACGTAATCTGTTGTTAGAGCAGCAAAAGCAGCAGCTCTTAGACCAGTCAGAAGAAATCCAAGTCCTCAATCAGCGGTTTCTCTATGTGGGCAAGGTGTTGTCTAGAGAAGGGAAAAAAGCATTTCAGGCAACCTTCGCAGGAGTCAATGCGATTTGTCAAAACACGGATCAAATTGCCTCGATTGGTAAGATGTTAGAGGTTGAACTGGAAACAATTGATGCAGCTTCTTCATTGATTGAAAAGGTGAGTCGCCAAGTTCGGCAGCTATCCATTCAGGCCGCGATCGCCATCAACAAACAGAAGGGGTATGAAGTCAGTGGCTTTGGCTACATCGTCAAAGAAATTGGTCATTTGATTAATCAAACACGGGAGGCAGGGCGACAAATGCGTGCCCTAGCGGATCGGTTCCGCGAACGAGTCGATGTGTTTACCCATTCGGCTCAATCCGGCACATCAGTGGCGCGATCGCTGATGGGTGAAATTGAACAGGCGGCGATCGCCCTTTCGGCCCTAGAACGGCTGGTGCAGGATAATGAAGCTAGCCTCTCTGGTATTCCGGATGACAGAAGCCTCGTTGTGCGCGCCAAGGAGATGGAGCAACTACGGCAAAAGTTAGAGAGAGCGGAAGGTGCCCTAGCCAATTTACGACAAACAATGGTCCAATAGCCTCACTACCTGCCCCAATCGTCTCAACGCCCCAACGTCCCAATGCCCCAACTCCTTAACCTCCCACCTCCCCACCTCCCCACAATCATTCAATCAACCGGACATCCTAGACAGTGATTAATATTTATTTATAATTCTCTGAAAACTGCAAAGGTATGAAAAAGCTTGGGTCTCCTGTGCATCAATTTGCTACTTAAAAGGGTCTTCTTAAATTAAATGACCTTTACGAGAGTTGAGTTGTTATGACACCGAAGACAGCAATTAGACACACTCCCAGCTTCCTAGAACCCAGATTTCAGTTGGGTCAGCAAGTGAGCTTTTGCCATTATCAGAACAATCAATTTGTTCAGATTGTCGGCACCATTGTTGGGATGAAATACATTAGCTCAGCCCATTTTATTCGTTGCTGTCAGCAATTCCACAAACGAGATTTTGGTTGGAGATATTACATCTCAACGATTGAACAGTGTTCGTTGTGCGAGTTAACCGAACAATCTGAGGAAGAATGGCTATATGAGCAACGACAAGATGATCTCTCGCCTGTGCCATTCGTTGCCAGAAAAGTATCATAAGGATTCCGCATCTCCGCATTCTTCTCTGACTTCAATCTCAGTCGTTAATCAACGGTTGACCAGTGATCGTTTGCCATGGTCTTTTCACCATCAGCATCAGATATCAGTGTCATCATGATCACAAAGATCAAAGCGCCCCATCATGGTGACGAACATGTTAGCCGCATCCTCCCCACACCCCCCTCGTCCGGTGCCTAACCCACCCGATCGCAAGGACTCAAACCAGGGAATCTGCCAAAACCAACGGGCCGGAAAATGCCCAACAGGAATATCTGCACTGGATGGGCCAAACGTCAATTGGTTGTAGTATTTGAAGCCCACAAATTCTCGCCCTAGGAGCGTCCACCCCACCTTTTTGCCGAACCGAATGACCTGATTATCTCCAGTCTCCATGTTTTGAAAAATCGAGTGCTGTACACCAAATCCAAAACGACCATTGCTGTAATCTTGCCAAAGATGATCCAACTGCTCCAGAGCTTCGCAGGGCAACTTGTGAATTGCATCTGGACTCATCCAAGACACGGACTCTACTGTGGCTGTTAGCATAATCGCGAGGGTTTCAGCATCTGCCTGCATCCACTCAGATTTTACTAGGTGCGTTTTTAAGCGGTTGTATTGGAGATTGCTAGTGTCTACGAAGATGGGCAAATCAGACAAGCGATCGCTCTCAGTGTCTGGCTCCAATGATTCGGCATCAAGAGTTGGGTCAGTCGTTGGTTGTGTGGATGCTGTTTCTTCACTGACCTCAGTGGGACGTGGCTGAGGCCGATCGGCCCCGGTTGGGAGATCTAGGGTGTCTGGTGGGAGGCGATCGCCCACGGGTAGCGCTGGCTCAACTCCATGATGTTGGCCAATCATGTGTTGAGCCTGTTCTTCTATCACCTGGATATCAGTATCTTTGAGACCAAGCTGACATTGAAGTTGCTTAAGTTGGGTCCGGTTCGCTGGAGTCACCGTCCCATCAGGTTCCAACAGGTCCACAAACTGTTGCTCATACTGCCCCACTTGGTCTTGATAGCGGACTTCTTGCTGTTTAATTTCTGCTGTAACTCGTTGGTGAATGGTGCGAACCTGAGAATTTGGTAACTTAAGGGTTTGCTGAAGCTGGATGAGAATATGGCGATCGCCCTCTCCAATCGGCATTTGATGGCTCAATGCTCCCCGCAGCGCTAATTCATAGGCGGCTAACATTGTTGGGTCACGATCTTCCATAGGGAGTTGGGGAGTTTTGGGGTTGGGGAGTTGGGGAGTTGGGGCAGGAACTTATGGTTTGAGGCGATCGATTTTCCGCTGGCAATCACCCCATTCACCCACTCAATCACTCACTTACTCACCCACTTACTTACTCACTTGCCACAACAGAAATTGCTGAGTTGGTTCAATGCTGACGTTCTCGACACCCTCTTGGGCAAAGATGTAGTCCTTATTTTGCCATAGAGGGATATAGGGAACCTCATCGCCTAGAATATCCTGAAGTTCACCAAAGTAAGCATCACGAGTTGTGGGGTCTGTTTCCTGGCGCTGCTGGGTAATCAAATCATTGACCGTGGGATTGAAGTAAAAGGCATCGTTGGCTGAGGTATTACAACCTGCCTCAATGCTGCCGTCCGAACACTCCATAAAGGGCTGAATGAAGGTGTCTGCATCAAAAAAGTCAGGATACCAATTCAACAAAAAGGTGGGGTACACGCCTTTGCCAATGTTGGGCCATGCAGTGGCAGATTCCACATCTTTAACTTCGACTTCGACAATCCCCGCCATCATTTTTTCTATCGAGGCTTCCAGAGTCGTGGCGACTAGGTTGCGTTCTGTGGAGGCAGAGGGATACCAAAGTTCCAACACCAATGGGTTATTGGCATCATATCCGGCTTCAGCTAAGAAAGCCTTCGCTTTTTCGGCATCGCCATCACCATAGAGATCTTTGAAGACAGGCTGGTAGATCTCAAAGCTGGTGGGAATCAGGCTATATAAAGGTTCCGCTTGACCCTGAAAGACCCGTTCATTCAGGAGAGTGCGATCGATCATGGCTGCGATCGCCCGTCGCACATTAGCATCATTCAGTGGCTCTTGCTTAGTGTTGAGCATCAGATAATTGGTCACCGTCGTCCCCGCTTCAATCACCCGCCAAGTATTAGCCTCCGCTGTAGCCGTCAAATCCCGGATCTGTTCAGGGTCCAACGTCTGGTAAGCGATATCCAATCCTCCAGTTTTAAACGTGTTGTAGAGGTTGGCGGCATTGGAGAACAGTTGAATGTCATAGCCATGGTTGGCTGGAGCCTCGCCCCAGTAGCCTTCAAACACGTCAAAGCGAATCGTGTCAGGGGTCAGTTCCACTAACTTATAGGGACCAGTGCCAATAAACGTGTCGGGAATAAATTCCCCTTCCGCGATGGGATAAGCAGCGGGAGGCACAGGGGTAATGCCCCAGAAAGTCAAGAGTGCGGTGAAGGCGGCAAAAGGAGATTTGAGGATGATGGTGAGTTCGTAATCTCCGGTTGCGTCTACAGATTCAATCTGGTCCGACATTAAGAAGGAGGGTCGTCCGCCGTTGTCCATAAACCGCTGGAGGGAATAAGCCATGACCTCCGCGTTAAAGTCGCTGCCATCATGGAACTTGACCCCTTCCCGCAGAGGAACAGTGTAAGTGAGGCCATCGTCGCTGATGCTCGGCATCTCAGTGGCCAGTTGGGGCACTAGTTCGGTGGTTCCCGGCTTGTAAGTGTAGAGGCGATCGCCCAAGTTATAGAGCAAAATACCTGGAAAAACTTCGTAGGAGTCCGCTGGGTCAAGGGTCCGCACTTTCTGGGTCGTCCCCATGGTTACCCGACTACTTTTATCCGGACTCGCCTCGGTTGTGGTGGTAGACGACTCAGTCTCTTCCGTTGTTGAGGGCGGAGCCGTGCATCCCACAGCAAGGGCGGCACAAAGACCAATAGTCCCCGCGAACTGTAGCCCTTGCGATTTTAGGGTCGCCCCAGACCACCCAAATAAAGACCGATTAAACTGACTCATAACCCCTCACGTCATCCCGACTAACTAACAACTGACCAACTACGTATGTTAATGTTGCGTTTGTTATACCTTGTTTTCAAGCAGAAAACAACTCTTAATCGGTTAGCCAAACATGCCTTAGGCTGACTGGGGTTTGTGAGGTGGCAAGAGATCGGTAGGGGATTGCGGGGTAATGTCATTCAAAGACCAGCGATATTCAATCGGGATTTGCTGGCGATTGCAGGCTTCCTCTAGGCGTTTTTGTTGGGTCAGCGCTTTGCGCAAGGTGCCAATTAAATCCTGCACCTGACGACGGTTCTCAGGATTTTGCCCCATAGAGAATAGAGTTTGCTGCTCTAACAATTGCAGTAGCAGTTCGTAATGAACGTGAGATGGAAGGGGAATGGGTTCCATAAAGGTTGAATAATCAGGCATACGACTGATACTTGGAGTTAGGGGTGGCACTGTTGAAGTGCGATGCTGCACCGGAACGGCTGCGCCGGAACAACTTTACCCCAATTGTAGTCTCATAAAGGTTGGTGTGGGCATCCATAGACAAGATATCCCCAAAAGGCGGGTGGCGATCGCGCTGTTTTAGAGAGCGATCGCCACCCAGGTGAATCAGGATTTGGGGCAACTTGAACCCCAATAGGACTACATCATCCCCATTCCAGGCATGCCCATACCACCCATACCACCCATACCGCCCATACCACCCATACCACCCATGCCACCCATGTCAGGGGCAGGCGCAGCTGAGGGTGGCTCAGGCTTCTCAACCACTAACGCCTCTGTGGTCAGTACCATACCAGCGACAGAAGCCGCATCTTGTAACGCTGACCGTACTACTTTGGCGGGGTCCACAATTCCCGACGCAATCATGTCTTCATAGTCACCCGTGAGAGCGTTGTAGCCCATATTATCTTCAAGGGCACGCACCTTCTCAACTACGACTGACCCTTCGGCCCCAGCATTGTTCGCAATTTGGCGTAAAGGCGCTTCAATTGCCCGCAAAACGATGTCTGCACCTACTTTTTCCTCATCCACTAACCCATCCTTGATGGCATCAGTCTTCTGGGCCAACCGCAGCAGCGTCGTTCCCCCACCCGGAACAATTCCTTCTTCCACGGCGGCACGAGTGGCATTGAGGGCATCCTCAATCCGAAGCTTCCGGTCCTTCAGCTCAGTTTCAGTTGCGGCCCCCACTTTGATGACAGCAACTCCACCCGCCAGTTTGGCTAACCGTTCTTGCAACTTTTCAGTGTCATACTGAGAATCAGTTTCGTCAAGCTGTTGCCGGATTTGGGCCACACGCTTTTCAATGTCAGAGCGATTGCCGGACTCAGACACAATCACCGTCGTGTCTTTGGTGATGGTCACTTTGCGAGCTACCCCTAGCATATCAAGAGTGGCAGTTTCTAAACTCAAGCCGATTTCCTCAGCAATCAGTTGCCCTCCAGTGAGAACGGCAATGTCTTGCAGCATCGCCTTCCGTCTTTCGCCAAATCCCGGTGCTTTCACAGCTACCGCATTCAGGACACCCCGCATCCGATTCACCACTAGGGTAGCCAATGCCTCGCCTTCAATGTCCTCAGCAATAATCAGCAGGGGCTTCCCTTCACGGGCCAGCTTTTCGAGGATGGGCACCAAATCTTGGATGCTGCTAATTTTCTTGTCTGCCAATAGAATCAGCGCGTTTTCCAGTTCACACACCATTCGCTCTTGATCGGTGACAAAGTAGGGCGAGATGTATCCTCGGTCAAACTGCATCCCTTCAACCACCTCTAACTCGGTGGCCAAAGATTTGGATTCTTCCACTGTGATCACGCCATCTTTGCTGACCTTGTTCATGGCTTCGGCAATCATTTGCCCCACTTCCTCGTCATTCCCAGAGGAGACGGTGGCAACTTGGGCGATCGCATTTCCTTCCACAGGTTTCGCCAGTGAGGCAATCTCATCCACAAGCTTGTTCACCGTCTTTTCAATGCCACGGCGCAAGCTCACTGGGTTAGTGCCAGCCGCAACATTCTTCAATCCCTCTTTAATCAAGGCTTGGGCCAACACGGTTGCCGTGGTGGTGCCATCTCCAGCCAAGTCCTTGGTTTTAGAGGCGACCTCACGGATGAGTTGTGCCCCCGTATTTTCCAAGGGATCTTCCAACTCAACTTCCTTCGCAATGGTAATACCATCATTGACGATATCCGGTGCCCCAAACTTTTTCTCTAGGACAACGTTCCGTCCCTTCGGACCAAGGGTGATCCGTACCGCATCGGCAATGGAGTTAACGCCCCGTTCCAGAGCTTGCCGAGATTCTTCGTCAAATACAACGAGCTTTGCCATATCTCTTAGTCTGACTTTCCAGTCTTTAGCTTTCCAATAGTAGACTCTAGCACTAAAATTAGCACTCGGATGGGGAGAGTGCTAATTCGTCTCTAATTAATATAGCGACTGAGTTCCTCGATTGGTTTAAATCCCCACACTGAATCTGGCCGATCAACCCACCCGACAAATTAAGAATATTAACAAGGCCGGAAAACCCTACTGCTTGCTGTAGGGTTTCCCTTACCTCTATGGCTATTTCTGCGATGTGGAGGGCCACCTGTAGGATGGGTTACGCTGATGCTAACCCATCAGCATCAGTCTGATTGCTGTGAAAATTTACCCAGTATCAGCGTAACCCATCAGCGTAACCCTGATTGTTGTGAAAAATCACCAAAGGAACGATGTGTGCAACGAAATAGACGTTACACCGTCCCAATTAGTGCTCGGTGGCCACAACAATGACCGTGATGTTGTCACGACCACCGCTATCCTTCGCTGCATCAACAAGGGCACTGGCTGCCTTATCGCAGGAACGAATCGTTTTCATGTGGTTGGTAATCAGGTGGTCTGACAGTTCTTCCGTTAAACCATCGCTACAGAGCAGAAGACGATCATTGAGTTGCCAATCAAAGGTTTGGATGTCCACATGTTTCAAATCTTCGCGGCCTAAACATTTGGACAGAACATGGCGCCAGGGATGAACTCGTGCCTGAGATGGCGATAAATCCCCCAACTTCATTGCCCTAGCAACCCAGGTATGATCTTCGGTAATTTGGTCGAGCCGAGAGCCTCGTAGGCGATAGAGACGGGAATCACCGATGTGGGCGCACATTGGTTGCTCATCGCGAAAAATAACAACCAGGACGGTCGTGCCCATGTCGCCTCGTTCAGGATGGCTCGACTGATCCTCAATGATCGCTTCATTCGCTTTCAGAACCGCCTCTGCCAGGATATCTTTGGAAAGCTGGGAAGACTCCCACTGCTGGTCCAGACACTCCTGGATGACTTCCGTGGCAATGCGACTTGCTTCTTGCCCACCCGCATGGCCTCCCATTCCATCTGCGACGATGAAGAACCGACCTGACTGGTCGGTGTGATAGGCATCTTGATTGGCTGTACGAACAAGGCCGGGATCAGTAAGACCCGTAAATAGGCGTTTCATGGTCAAAACATTCGGTCAGATCGGTTAATGCGTATCAGCAATCGCAGAAAGGCAACGCCAGGGATCAATGTCAGGCTGGCGATCGCTGCCGCTAGCCAAGCATAACCACTAGTGAGTAACATTGTCGAAGAAATGACAAATGTTGCAACTAAAATGGCATAGTTCGAGCCCATGTTGACGCTACTCAATCGACGCAAGGCCCGATCGGTTTCAGTCGCCCGGACCCGAATTCGCACATCCCCTCGATCCAGCTTCTCAATCGTACCCTCTAGGCGTTGGGGTAGTCCTAGGGCTGACGTACTCACTTGAGCGGCCTGCCGACCTAGCTCATTTAACAAGTCATTGGTGATACTAGACTGGGGGGAATTTCCGTTAGACATAAGCTGCATTGCAAAAGGTTTTGCCACTTCCATAAAGTTGAACTCTGGGTCAAGCCCCTTGCCTACGCCTTCCAAGGTCGAAAACGCCCGCATCACAAAGGTGAACGTCGCCGGGAACCGAAAAGGCTGATCGTAGGCAATCTCGTACAAGTCGTCGCTAATTTCATTCACAGACTGATTTTCAAAGGGCTTGTCCATGAAGTGGTCCAGCATATACTGAACCGACCGTCGGACTGGTCCCATGTCTTCCACAGGAGCTAAGGCACCCAATTCAACTAGGGAACTCACCACCCGCTCAGCATCTTTTTGAGCGACACCAAAGAAGACCCCCATTAGCTTTTCACGAGTACCAGACTGAACCCGGCCCATCATGCCAAAATCGTAAAATATCAGCGCGCCTTCTGGACTGACCGCTAAGTTTCCCGGATGGGGATCAGCATGAAAGAAGCCGTCGCGCAATAGCTGATGGAGGTAGGCTTCAGCCCCCATCTGAGCTAGGCTGGTTCGGCTCAGTCCCGCTGCCTCCAGTGCCTCGTAGTGGTTGATTTTAATTCCGGGCATGTACTCCATCGTCAGCACTCGTGGGGAAGCATAGCGCCAGTACACTCTGGGAACGTTGACCCACTCAACGCTGCGAAAATTACGCCGGAAGGTGTCGGCATTTCGCCCTTCGTTCAGATAGTCGATTTCTTCCCAAAGGATGCGCCGACACTCATCATAGATCCCCAACCAGTCTCGCCCTTTGCCCCACTTGGGGTGGCGCTGAAAGTAGTGAGCAATCCCCTTAAGAATGCCAAGATCAATTTCAAACAGACGCTTGAGGCCGGGTCGCTGGACTTTAACTACAACCTCTTCGCCAGAATACAACTGGGCGTGATGCACTTGCCCCAGGCTGGCTGCTGCTAGTGGGACTGGGTCGAAGACGGAGAACAGCTCGGTTAGAGGGCGACCAAAGTCTTGGCTGACAATCGTTTGCACTTGGCCATAGTTAAAGGCCGGTACCCGGTCTTGTAGCTTTGTCAGTTCTTCGACGTACTCCGTAGGGAACAGATCAGCACGGGTTGAGAACAGTTGGCCTAGCTTGATAAATGTTGGCCCCAAATTCAAGAATGTTTCTCGAATCCAGATGGCTAAGCGTCGCCGTCGCCGAGCTTGAGTTGCATCAGTCATGCCTCCAGCATAACTCCATGACCGTTTGTAAAGCCATTGCTCTAACATGAGCCGCAGCACAAATGACCAGATTTGGACGAAACGCTTTTGGGCAGAGTAGTTCTCGTGACTCCAGTCATATTCTCTCGCTGGCTGAGCAATGGTAGAACGGCGGGTTCGGTTGCTCCCAACTGGGTGCTCAATGGAGAACACCCCAGCGACGGGACTCGCAGCATCCTGAGAGGGAGCCTGTGAACCCGATGTATGATGATTGCTTATATCCTGACTCGACAGCACAGACACCAAATGATCTCAACTTAAAGGTTATTTAAAAAACTTTACACAGTCGGTAAAAAAATACCGAGGCGCTACACCTATTATTATAGCTGGAGCTGAGTGTTGCAACCATGTTGCAGTTGCAATGCCATTATCATCATCTCTGGGGATAGGCTTTCTAGAAGTTTGACTTTTCAGAAGTCAGACACTGGCAAGGAGTAGACGCGATCGCGTCAGTGACCTGGCATCAGTAACTTGGCTCCAGTAGGCCAACCCACTTGCCTTAAACTTGAGAGTTTCGATATTGCTGCAATTCCGTCCGAAGATGGGCAACTTCAGCTCGAATCCCGTCAATCGTTGCTTGCAAATCACTGGCAACAGAAACCGTGGAGGAAGAAACGGGTGACGCTTCATCAGCGGCAGTATCGCGATCGCGCATGGCGACTTCTTCTTCCCGGTTGGCTCGCTCCACAACGTCGTTGGCGAACTGCCGCATGTTCTCCCGTTGCTCGGCATCAAATTTGCCAATCTCACTGAGAGTATTAGTCACAGCAGCTTCAACCTGTTCGCTGAGGGTTTCAGCAACAGCACGACCGATGAAAAAAGCACGAACTAGCGGATCACTCATGGGTAATTTGGTAATAATGTTTCTGGTTGTACAATCATAGTCAACCTGTCAACCCCTGACGGTGCCATACTGACAGCAGGCCAAAGTCTTTCAGGTCACACACTTACCGACAGCAGTCCTTTAACATTTCTGCTCCCACGAAATTATAACGTTCCTCGCCCATTCCTGCTGATCGGGTTTGATTGAATTCATCGCCCAATTGGGCACATTGAAATCGGAGCGGAATATTGACAGCTCATTGGCGATGGTTATCCTGGAGCAGTATGAAGCGATTAATTCACTGGTTAGAAACTCATTGGGTGGCTCCAGCTTATGGTGGTGGTTTGCTACTAGGGTTGGCAGTTTTCTTTTTCGGGGCTGCTAGTAATACAATGGCGGGCTGGTTATATGTGATGAGTGGCACGATTTTGGCGATTTTGGCGATCGCTGCTGTCCTTCCAGAACGGACTCTCCGGCATCTCCAGGTCAAGCGCCAGCCCATTCTCCCCGTTCATGCTGGTGAATCACTAGTGGTAGAACTGACCATCACCAACCGGGGCAAAGGAACCAAGGAATTGCTGCAAGTCACGGATGTGTTGCCCTATGTGCTGGCGAAACCGAAAACAACTGTCGTTGAAGCAATTCGTCCTGAACGTTCCTATCACTGGATTTACTCCCATGCCACCACTCAACGAGGGGTGTATGGCTGGAACCAGGTGGAATTCCGAACCGCTGCGCCGCTGGGATTATTTTGGTGTCGCCGCAGCCAGCAGGCCAAGACCCAGGCAGTGGTGTATCCTCAAGTCTTACGGCTCAATCGTTGTCCCATTTTGGATGAACTGGGGGATACTCCCCATGTTCATGTGGAGCAGTATGCCCGGTCTAATCAATCTCACGAAGGCTTTACCAGAGCCTTGCGTCCCTACCGTTGGGGCGACCCGATTCGGCTGGTGCATTGGCGAACCAGTGCCCGTTACGGGGAATTACGGGTGAGAGAGTTAGAGATTCTCACTGGGGGGGAAGAGGTGATTGTTGCGATTGACCCTGATGCGCCTTGGGTGCCCAATTATTTTGAACAAGCGGTGGTGGTGGCAGCGACGTTGTTCGAGTATGGCGATCGCAACGGCCTTAAGGTGGGGCTATGGACTGCCGCCTCCGGAGTGGTTTATCCACGCCTGAGCGTCCTCTCAACCCTAGCCCAAGTTCACCCCAATGAAAGCACTACTAGCGAACTGCCGCACAACTTGCCCGTTATCTGGCTCACCGCCACCCTACCCGTTCCCTCGTCGTTGCCAGATGGGAGTCGAGCGATCGCTTGGCCGCAACATTTGACTGTGGATATGGAACATGGTCCCAGTCACAATGGTTCCCATCACAATGGTTCCCATCAAAATGATTCCCATCAAAATGGTTCGGGCCAGAACGGAGTTGGGGACTTCACTCACATCAACTCTGGGCACGGTCCTTTAGGAACCGCTACTACTTTGATGATTGATCCAACCAAAGATTTAGCTCCGCAGTTGCAGCGAGGGGGAGTGAGTGGGTGAGTGGGTGCGAAAAAAGTGGGTTGGTCTGTGAATCTTGACCGTGTAAGCTGATTGCCATTTAATTTGCGTGGCTGAACCCCGCCAGCGGAGGGGTTCAGCCACCAAAAAACTCAAACTAAAAAAGTTTTAGCTTACCCGAACTGGACTGAGGTATCAGTCCTGTAATACCAATTCTCTAATGAACTTTTTT
>JBFRWC010000370.1:0-8704 GCA_051439365.1 Leptolyngbyaceae cyanobacterium | reverse complement strand
GTATCAGCACGATGGCGTTCAACCTGAACGGATTCAACTTCAACCAGTCTGTCATCGACAGCCAAGGTCGTGTGATTGGAACCTGGGCGGACATCATCAACCGTGCGAACCTGGGCATGGAAGTGATGCACGAGCGCAACGCTCACAACTTCCCCTTGGACTTGGCGGCTGTAGAAGCTCCTTCCATCAACGGTTAATCCCAAGTGATTGCCCTCTTCTCCACTCTTGAGCGGTAGTAGGGCATCGATAGATAAGTAGAAGAAGCGTCTCCTTCGGGAGGCGCTTTTTTTGTGACTGGGTGACAAGACTAGGGGTGATACATGCTCCGCATAGGCGAGCCAACGCCGAGTCAGGACGATTATCACAACACTCTGTCACATAGATCAGGAAATCCTGGGATGGAATCACACCAACGGGAGATATGAGTCAATGGCTGTACTTCTCGGTATCACAAGCTTGCGTGATTGTTTCCTAACCTGAAGAAAACAGAGCAAATACCTGAAAAAAACTGATCATTTCCTTATTTTATTTTTTGGGCAGGTGGGTGATAGTAGGGACATCGAAACGAACACACCCCTTACACACACAGGAGATAAGCCCAATGTCTTTAATCTATCGTGGTCAAGTTGCCCAAGAGTCGACTACTGCTGACACTGTTGACACCGGGATTCAAGCCCGTTTCCTAGGTCGTCCGTTCAACGTTCGCAAGTCTACCGTCAGTGCCCCACGTCGGAGCCGTCCCCTTCAGTTCATGGGGAAGATGTACTAAACCGACTTCACTCTAAACAGTCCTGAATATCGAACGTCGGCGATCGCTCTGAATGGGGCGATCGCCTTTTTATATTCTCAGCTTCTTCGTCACCATTATTTCTTTACATTTGCCGCTTGATTTTTCGGCGCAAAACAGTAACAATAACTACAGAAATGAAATCGTTCATCTTCTCCCAGCGAGAAGACGGCAGTAGGAAATCTTTTCCGAAGGAACGCGCCTCTGACCCAACTACACATGACTTTTGGAGGCAAATCTATGACGATGAACTATCGGGGCATCAAGCACAATACTGTTTCTACGACTAAGCAAACCAAGCCTGGAACCGTGAAGGAAACTTATCGAGGGGTTTCTTTGTTCAATCGAGTCGCGAAGGGCTAGTTACGACTGATCCGTTTTAGATAATCTGGAGTCTGTTGAACCCCTGCCAGATGGTGGGGGTTTTCTCGTGCGTGGCGATCGCCCCATAGACTCCGGTTTGCAGTTCTCTCCTTAGAAGAAATGTAAAGACGTACCATGTGAGGAAGAGAAGAGCACCATGACCAAGCCCATACTCAACGGTGGCTTTATCCAATTTGACCAAGACGTACTCAAAGAGTTGCAAGAAAGCGACTGGAACCAAATTTTAGACCGGATGAAAGCTCTGGGAATGAGAACTTTGATTCTTCAATATCTTGGTCAAGCGGACACAGATGCTGATATCCCTCTCACTCCTGATTTCCTGTATGAGGATTTTAGGACGGGCGATCCGGTTCCTTGGATACTTGAGAAGGCTAAAGCCGCAGAAATAGACGTGTATTTAGGCTTAATCAATCCTCCCACAAACCCTGGTACTAACAACCCTCGCAATGCTCAGCCTGGTTTCTGGAAAGAATCTCAACTGAGCGACTTTACCAAGGCAAATCAAGCGTTTGCACAAAAGGTTTGGGAAAAATATAAGGATTACAGTGCATGGAAGGGATGGTATATTTCATTAGAGAACTGGGTCGGTTGGTACCCAAAAGCCCTGGGAAACGCGACCGAGTGGCCAGAAGCCTGGGCCACTTTTTACAGAAACATCTCTGAAACGTGCAAAGGTCTCAATGCATTGCCAGAGGAACGTAACCCATTGCCAAACAAACGACCTGTAGCAATTTCTCCAGCCTTACCCTCAAAAAATGGAAATTATGTGTTTGATCCAACCCAAGACAAGGAAGAAGAAAGAAATAATGTAAAACCAACAACAGAGGAGAAGATAGAAACATTTATAAAAACATTAGATAATGCAGGTGTTGATATTGTCATGTTACAAGATAGTGTTGGATCTAAAGGATGGAAACCTGATCAGCTAGCAAAATATTATTCATTTATCAAGAGAGTTTGTGAAGACAATCAAATGGATTGCTGGGCCAACATTGAAAGCTTTGAAAAACCAGATCTTGAAACCAATATTAGAATTCCCTGCGAATTTTCGCGCCTCAAAGAACAGCTAAGCGTTACTGCCGATTTTAATTTAGGACAGCGGGTAACATTTGACTTCTTCCACTACATGAATGGAGTGGTTAAACTCAAGCGTTGGAATTTAGACTACTTTGAGCGTATGCAGAGACTCTATGAAGATTACAAAGGCTATGTTGGCGAACATATCACCTGATATCGTCTTTCTATTCCTATGAGGAAAAGCAGGGTAATCGCACTTGTTTTGTATAAAATGTACTTGACAAAGGGAGCGTAGGATAGGCGAGATGAGAAGGCTCGCTTCTACTCTCATTGATGACGATGGCAAACGGATTTGGACGCGCTCAAGTCTCGGTTCGACCCTCGATCGCTCGGACTCTGAAATCAACCCTCCTCGATGAAATGAAGGGCTTAGATGATCCCAGAATCCGACGCAAACCCGAGCATCTGCTGGTCGATATCGTTACGATTGGCAATACATCTTGTTTGTCTTGATGATCGAACAAACAACCTGTATGTTTTGGCTGGCACCAGGGAGAATCTAGAGTTCCAGGTTACACAACCTGGAGAGGTATTCTGCTGAGTCAAACAAACTATGCTGCGATGTCAGATCAGGAGTTAAGGCAATACTTTCTCAGACACCGTGATGATAAGGCCGCGCTTCGCGCTTATTTGGATAGGCTCAGCGATCGCCCACGCAACGTGATCACAACTGTAGACGATCCTGACTTTGACGCGAAGCTTCAAGAAGCTATTTTACAGCAAATGCAGGCAGCAAATGATAACGGCGAGGGACTTTGACTATAGTTGGTTTCTGGCTTTGAGGCGAAGATACTGATCTACCAACTGCTCCGAAATCTGATTGACTGGGGCATCTAACACCATCACGCCCTTTTGCCGCAAACGGGCGAAGGCAACTTGCCGCTGGGCCAGCAGGTCCAGGGCAACGGCACGAATGTAGGCAGACTCTAGGGTGGGGTTGGGGGCGGTTGCTATCCCCTTCGTTTCCTTTGCTTCCAATCCATCGGCCTGTTCCTGAATGTAGGGATCTTGCAACGTGACGCAGAATGGCAAATAGCGAGGCCGCAGTCGGGCTAGGGCTGATAAGAGTTCTGTGGAAGCGGTGGCATCGACGATATCGGTAATCAGGACGACCAAGGCACGGCGATGTTGTTGGGTGACGAGGGTGGACACCGCGTTAAAGTAATCTGATTCCAATAACACAGGTTGGATCGGAGTCAACCGTTCCAGCAGGTGGGCAATGTGGGGCTGGCCTCGGTTGGGGGGAATCCAGGTATGGATGGTACTGTCAAAAACGCCGACGCCGACGCGATCGCCCCGACTAATTCCGGCCATCGCCAACGATAAGGTGGCATTCAAACCCCAGTCAAATCGGGCTAATCCCTTGACACTAGCGGTCATCAACCGTCCCCGGTCCAGTAACACAATCAAAGTTTGCTCCTGTTCCGGCTCCAGCACCCGCACCAGTGGTTGACCGCGACGGGCGGTGGCATTCCAGTCAATCAACCGGGGATCATCGCCAGCCACATAATCCCGCAATTCGGCAAACTCTGTTCCTGACATCATCCGACGGGCTTGTTTGATGGTGCCAGAGGATTGGATGGCAAGGCGAATGGAGAGGGCGCGGAGGCCGATCAAATCAGGATACACCGATGTTTTTTTGCGCTGGGGCACTCGCCAACTGTACCAAGCCAGGGCCAGCGGACCCCGCTGTCTCACGTACACATCGCCCCAAGTGACTTCGCCCCGCTGTTTGGGGTAAACCGGGTAGGTGATCGTGCGGGGTTCTGTTCCCGATAGTTCCACTAGTAGCGGCATTAGGCTAGGATTGGAGCCAGCCTGGGAGGGATGGGCTGCAATATCGGCGGGAAAGTCGTCGTACAGTTGCAGGACTTGGGCCGGGGTAATGGGGGTTTGGGCGTGGGGCGTAATCGTCAGTTTGACCCGATTGTCGCGGCCAATGGATAAGCGTTCTAAGCGGTGACGCACCACCTTGACCTGGAGGCGTTTGGCGAGGAATCCGTCGGCGATCGCCACCACAATCAGCAATCCATCCAGTCCTAACAGCAATTGCAGGGAAAACGTCAGGTTGAACAAATTGGGGGCGATCGCTGCTATCCCTGGAATCACTCCCCCAATCAACAGCAGGATACCGTAAAATCGACGGCTGGGTACGATGGCCATAGGGTTGTCTCCGTAAGATGGGGCAATTAGCGGGGAACGGGTACCTGCTCCAAGATAGCGTTAATCAGTGTATCGATTTGGACCCCGTCCAACTGGGCTTCAGGGTTGAGAATAAGGCGATGACGCAGCAAGGGGGGAGCCACGCTGCGGACATCATCGGGGGTGACGTAATCCCGTTGGGCTAACCAGGCGGCGGCGCGACTGGCTTGTAACCAGGCAACGGCGGAACGGGGGGAAGTTCCTAACGCCAAATCGGGGTGTTCCCGTGTTTTCCTCACTAGGTCCAGCAGATAATCCACCAGCACTTCTTGCATGGCGATCGCTCTCACTGCCTTCCTAGCGGCCAACACCTGATCCACTGTGGCCAACGGATTAATCCGGTCCAAATTCAGCCGACTGGCCTCAAATCCTGCCTGAGCATTGAGCAGCATCTTTTTCTCGGCAGATCCATCGGGATAGCTGACTAAAAGTTTAAATAGGAATCGATCTAACTGAGCTTCTGGTAACGGATAAGTGCCCTCAAACTCCAGGGAGTTTTGGGTGGCAATCACCCAAAATAAGTTGGGCAAGGGGTGACTTTGCCCGTCTAGAGTCACTTGTCGCTCCTCCATCGCTTCCAGCAGCGCGGCCTGGGTTTTGGGGGGAGTCCGATTAATCTCATCCGCCAGCAACACTTGGGTAAACACTGGCCCCCGCTTCAGGGTAAAACTGCGGTTCTCCATGTCGAAAATATTCGTGCCCAAAATATCTGAGGGCAGAATATCGGGGGTGAGTTGGATGCGGCGAAAATCCGCTTGGACAATTTTGGCTAACACCTTGACCGTGAGGGTTTTGCCCACTCCTGGCACGCCTTCCAAAATCACATGGCCATCGGTGAGCAGGGCAATAAGCAATTGTTGAATCACCGTATCTTGGCCCACGACCACTTTGCCCAGGGCTTGGCCAATGCGATTAAAAACGGAATGGAGGTCTGACATATTTTATGGGTAGGGGGAGGGGGATAAGAAAGAGGGAGGACGGAAGAGGGAGGGCGGAAGAGGGAGGGCGGAAGAGGGAGGACGGAAGAGGGAATGGGGAATAGGAGGACGTTAAGAGAGCGATTAGGGTGTTTTGTTCGATTTGAGCTTCTGGGTGGTTTGGAGCCATTGCTCCAACGCTTGTTCTGAAGGGGAGGATGATCCGGGTAATGGCTCACCTTGCCGCAACCAGTGGGTCAAAGTGTTGGCAGCATGGCCCGTCTGTTTGGTCCAAGCCGCCACTAAGGTTTCATCCGACACCGGACTCGACCCCAACCCCAATTGCTTTTGTAACTGCAACCGTTCCGCCTTCGCCACCATTTCTATCACAAAACCTGTGCTTTTGGCCTGTCGCAACACGCTGGCCAAGGCAGTAATGTAGGCTTCGCTATTGTCGGCCACGGGAGTTGGCAGAGCAACCGGAGTGCCCAATCGCCGAAATCCCCACAGGAGTAGAAGGCTAAAGGCGATCGCCTGCACCACTACCAGTAACCAGGGAGTCTGAGCCAAGTAAGTGGCCCAACTGCTCGGCGAGACGATCCCTGCTGCCTGTTCGTCCTCTGGCGTGAGCTGTTCATACCCGTGGAGATATTCATCCACCCAAATGGTCTGATTGGAATGGGTGACTAAGTTTGCTAAAAAGGCAAAATTACCGGAGGCATCCTGATAGGCGTTGGCCGCAAGATGGGGAGTACTGGCTTGAATCAAATAACCCTCACCAATAGACTTTTGCCACACTACCGCACCGTAGCGATCGCCCAACAACTCATCCTGGTCATCCACGAACCGAAGCGTTTGGCTTTGCCATGCCTTCGGCAAACGCCGTCGCCGCGTATCAATTTGCACCTCACCGGATTCGCTGGGGATTTGGCTGGAAAACATTGCCTCGGTCGCGGGCTGGGATACTCCCAAGATAATCAGCGTATTCCCCTGGTCAATCCAGTCATCCCAAGTGTCAATCAAGGGAGTGATTCCTGGTGGCATCACCTGGAGCAAGGTCATTGGGGTCGCGGTTGCCTCCTCCCTCAACGCTTCTGACGGACGTTGCCAGCGCTGGATATCCGCCCCCTGATTTTCCATGTAGGCGTACCAGGCCCCATAGCCATCGGGAAAACGGCTAAAGCTTGATCCTTGGGTGCGGGGATTGCTGACGGGAGCGATCGCCAGCAAGAAGAGTCCTAGCAAGATCACCCCAGCCAACCCCAACCAAAACCAGCGCTTTGACGATTTCATATGTTCCCTGAATAGTGTTCTCTGATGATCGTTGTCTTTAGCATATGGAATCCCTGGGCAAGAAACCGCCGCTTTGAAGACTTTCTTGAAGACTTTGGAGAAAGCGCTAGAATCTAGGGTGAAATGAGCGGATGAGAGAGGGGCGATCGCACAATGAACCGTTTCACCAACGACCCCTCCTCCCCCCTACCGCCCCATCGTGCATCAGGGTTCACCTCTTCATCCCCGCCCCGCGTCCTACATAGTGCCTCCCCTGGTCATCGCAACTCGGCTCCAAATGCTACGCCGTTTACGGATGCCTGGGCGAATCAGGTACAGCTTTCCCTGGCGATTATGGGACCGGAGAAACTGCGATCGCTCTTGCTCCAAACAACCCCGCCCCCAATTGTAAACCACCGTTTGGGTCAAGTCAGTCTTCGCCTGGAGGTGCCCCTGAGGGCTGAGGCGACAGCGGATGGCATTCTCCGGTTTGAAGTGATTTCCTGTCGTTTGGCTGATCCGGCCTCCACGCCTGTGACGGGGACAGGAGTCTCCCCGTCGCAGCACCATCGGGCAATGGTGAACCAAATTCGCTGTGAAACCAAGCTGCACAATTTGGGCCTAAACCTGACGCTGACAGAAGCGATCGCTCGGCTACAGTACGCCTTTTTTTCCAGCGGTGACATTCAGCGGATTTTGAACTTGCCCTATCACGGTTGGCACCGCTCCTGGTGGGAAATGGTGGACCCCAGCGATGAGTTTGCCCTGCCCTTTCAGCGCCTGATGCGGAGCCGCCGCTATGCCGATGGCACCGTCACCCTACAATATAAGGACCAGTTTGGGTACTTACCGCCTCCCTGTTTTCACAGCCACTCGGAAACCGTCCTGCTCCACATCCAGCGTCCTGGAGCCTCATTTACGACTACGTTGGCTGAAATCAATCAAGCCCGTGAGTCCTTGGGTCTCAACCATGCCATTCTGATTTATCGACACCTATCTAAGCCGGAATCTCAAGCCTTTCGCCATCAAGGGGTACGGCTTTACCCGTGGCAAGGGGAGCAGGAGCAGAGTGAGGAAAGACCGAGTGGATCTGGACAGAGCGATCGCCCCCCGCCATCGTCCCAACAGCCCCGGAATCCTCACAAGTACGGCTCGATCACAGTTTTACCAACGGCACTACCTCCACAAGCCACATCGGTATCAGTGGACTGCCAGCGCTGTCGTCAGAATCACTGCACCATGCAGGGCAATCCCAACTCTCCTGTCACCGCTTGTCAGCAATTTACGATCGATCCACCACCGAATTCTCCTGGGATGGCAGATGGGGCGAACGATCCACCACCGACTCCAATGCCATCAGACTAGGGGTTTGACCGATGTGATTAAACTGCTCCAAGGCCCACAGAGCCGTAGCCTGAACCTCTTCATCATTATCCATCGCAGCATGGGTGAGAATGTGACTCATCTGGGCCATCAGCGTATACACCCGCGTCAGATCCCGGATGGCATTTTTACGGACATCCGCGTTGGCATCCTGTAACGAAATCATCAAAGCGCGATTCATCGGGCTGAGGGTGCGGGTGCCAATTTCAGCGATCGCTGCCAGAATCAGACCGCGCTGCTGAGAATCTACATCCACCATTGCATTTACTAGGGGTTGAATCGCTTCAGATGTGCCCTGTTGGCCCAACTCCCAAATTGCCTGCCGCCGAATTTGGGCATCGCGGCTCCGTAGATGTTCCAGCAGGGCATCCATGCGGTTAATTTTTGTGACCGAGAGTTCTGGGGTGATGGGGTCGTGGGGTGATGGAGTTCTGGGGTGATGGGATGATGGAGGGATGGAGGGATGGAGGGATGGCGTTCTGGGGTGATGGGATGCTAGAGAGGGAGAGGGGGGGAGGGCGGGGGTGTCTTGCTAGAAGCGGGGGGTGGGGGTAGCGTTGGCGCGTCCGAGGCAGGAGACTCCCAGGCCAACGCCTAGCCCTCCGGCAGCACCAAGCAAAATCCACGGCCACCGGGGACTGGCGTGATCCGTGGTGCCTCGATTGGTTTCAGGGGGCAGGGG